>DAOVJB010000180.1 GCA_030673425.1 Elusimicrobiota bacterium
AGTACTTCCGGGTTATAGAACAGCACAGCCGCCATATCGCCATTGGGGAATCCGTAGTATTTACCGCCCAGTTTATAGCGTACAACTTCAGGCCCGTACATTTCGATAATCTCGTTTTCAGTGTATACATCGGATGTTATGGGCTTGAGTATTCCGCCGAGAGCCATCGGTTTTACCAGATTCTCATCCATGTAAACCACGGCAGGTCCCGTCTTAGTCTTTACAGCCCCCGGTAATTTTTGGAGTATAGCATCCCCGGGCATGCCTACCAATTCAACATTAATATTTGGATGTTCCCTCTCGAATTTCTGCACCTCTTCTCTACTGTACTCCATAAGGGGTTTGCGTACCGTCCACCAGGCGAGAATGGTAACCTTCTCTGGGGCTTTGACCTCAGCTGCCTCTTTCTGTCCTCCTCCAAAAGCTGAAAAAGTAGCCAGAAGAAATAAAACTAAAAGAAGTGATAAGATTCTCTTTTCCATACTTTCCTCCTTCATTAATACTATTATCTACCAACGGTAGATTTAGTGAAATATAATTATAACAAATATGATTTTAACAAATATGATTGGAAATGTCAATCCTTTTTTAATAAAACCCTTTTTTTAATAGGCGCCCTCAAACGGAGTAAGTGAAGCAGAATACTTTCGAAGATAAAGCCTATAATAGCGAAGAATTGAGAGAGATTGGTTAAGAAAAAGGAACTACACAGTACATATTCCCCACAGAGGCTTGAATACTAAAAAGATAAAGGACTACCACGATGAGATTGATTCTGTGGCAATTTATGCAGTGAGTGAGTATGTGGATTTTATCTTATAGTAAATTCTGCCTCTCAACTTACTTGACAATCTTTAATCATTTATATAAACACATATGTTATGAACAATTCTAATAATAAAATAAGTCAATATTTTGTCAGGAACTATCTAAACAAGGCAATATTAAAGCGAATTTTCTTAAAGCCTCAGACAAGAACCTCATTAATTGAATATTTTGGCGTCAGACCAAATACTATCTCAGAACATATTAATGAACTTCTGGAAGAGGAAAAGATTATCCAAAGTGATCCAATAAAAACCGGGGGCCGTGACCTGGTAACCCTTAAAATTAATAATAACCACAGCTATTATGCAGGGGTCGTAATTGACGGTGAAAAAATAAAAGGGGTAACAATGGGTCTCGCCGGAGAACTTGTGTACAAATATTCAGCTATCAATCCACAACCTTCTGGAAATAAAGAATTTGTAAATAATATAATAGATGTTGTATCTCACCTCATTGATAATACTCAGGATAATAAAATCTGTTCGCTCTGTTTTGCTGGTGAGCATTTTTCAACAAAGGATAATACATATCATAGTGAATACATTGATAATTATGAGATGGTTGATTTCATATCATATTTTAAAAAGTTGATGAAATTAAAATTTAAATTACAATCAGGGATTTACTCAAAAACTATGGCTGAAAGATGGTTTGGAAAAGGTAAGGGAATAGAAAATTTTGCATTCTTTAATTTTGGAACAGGTGTCTCTGTCGGTATTGTAAATAAAAATATTCTAAATCAGGGTGCTTACCAGATTGGTGGACAACTTGGACATACAAGGAAATTCTCTGATAAAAAGTGCAGATGTGGGAGAATCGGTTGCCTTGAGACAGTGGCTTCAGTTTGGGCAGTTAAGGATTTTTTGCGTAATAATCCTGACATTCTTTCAGAACAGATGACAAAAAAAATAGATATTTTACCTTTAGCCAACATCATTGATAGTTACCTCAACTCGGCTATAATTGAACAAAACAGAAAATCAATCTTACATTTAATGGGAATGGCAGAATATTGGGCAATTGCAATTAGAAACATTATTGATATTTTAGCACCATCAAAAATTATTATTGGTGGAACAATGCTAAGAGCAAAAAACATCATTTTACCTATAATAGAGAATGAGATCAGGTCCAAATTATTTCCGTTCGAAGATAAAGATATACTTATTGAGGTGTCCGAACTAGGCGAATATAATGGCGCAATTGGTGGTGCAGCATTTCTGCTGGAAGAAATTTATAATATTCCTGAACCAGAATATTTCTTTGATTTAATTTAGTGCTCTTTTCCTTCCTGCTTTTACTGAGGCAACATGCTTAAAGGATTAAAGTAGCCGATAGTTTACCAGAACTGAAAGTTGTTTCTTAACATCCACTTGTTAAAAAAGATCATTATTATGTAAGGTTTGGAAAAAGTCTTAAGAAGGAGAAAATAAATGATTAAGCTTGATAAAATTCCCCGTTATAATAGGGGACTCCCGCACAAACCGATTTTCGATGTTACTTTTATGGAGGAACTTGAGGCAACCTGGAAGGCCCCCTGGGGAAATGTAGGTGGCCCTTTTGGACATCTGACTAAGGTGCTTGTCTACAGGCCTGGAGAAGAACAGAAAAATGATATTATTCCTGATGATTTACAGCTTTTTAACCTGCCTGAAGGTGCCACAAACCTGAAGAAGTCACAGGAGCAGCATGATGCCTTTGTTAAAGCACTTGAGGAAAATGGTTCCGAGGTGATTTATCTTGAACCTAAACGCCCCCTTATCGGTACCTATGGCATACCGTTAAGGTCTGCACCCTTCCTCAGGGAGCATATTACTGTTCCAGGTGGAATAATAATATGCAGGGAAGCTGTAGCATACAAAAGAGGTCTTGAGGCCTTTCATTCACAGAGGGTCGGTGAGTTAGGCTGTCCGATAATCTATACGGTTCATGGTAATGGTGTATTTGAAGGCAGCAACTCATACTGGATTGACGACAAGAGTATGATCCTTGCTACGGGCCTAAGAGGGAATGAAGAGGGTTTTAGACAGGTTGAGCAGGTCTTAAGAGGCCTTGGTGTGGAGGATATTCACCATGCTCAGCTTCCGGGTTATCTAAGC
>DAOVJB010000140.1 GCA_030673425.1 Elusimicrobiota bacterium
ATTAGAACCTTCTTTAGCAGTTATTTTATAAATATATACTCCCGTAGCTATTGAATCACCGTCATCATTAACACAGTTCCACAACCACGTCCTACCTCCGCTGATGTCATCTTTTTCGCTGGAATAAACCAACTCACCCATAATGGTATATATCTCGAGCTTTACGGTAGATGCCTTGGAGAGTGTATAAGCAAAAGTTGCCTGGCCGTCTTTTACAGGATTAGGATACACATAGACGGCATCCTTGAAGGTCGCCTGTTCAGCAGAGACAGTCACATTCAATGTAAAACTAACCGTATGGTCACTTCCTGTATTCCCCACGTTATCCTTGGGAACAACTTTTATATTATAAACACCGTCTGTTGATTGTGAATCAAAGGTAAGAGTTAAAGTATTTACGCCATCATTTGTAGTGGTTCCTGAAACTGTAGCTCCGGTAGGGTCGGATAATGTAATAGTAGAATTATCTAAATCTAAACCTGAACCATCCTCTTCGTCCTGCAACGTAGCAGTTACCTGTGTAAAAGGACTGGTGATTATGCTTCCGTTACTTGGTGTAGTTGAGCTTACTGTTGGCGGGGTGGAATCGGTTGCTACCTGGCTTGTAGTTCTGTCTATTGTAACAGTAGTTCGGAAAAGATTATCGGTCCCTATGGTATTAAAGAATATATTTCCCTCCACATCTGTTGCCGTTATAACCACCAGATACAACCCGTTATCCATGGAGGTTCCGCCTTCATCATTGCCATCCCATGTCACTTCCTGTTCACCCGCAGACTGCTGATAGAAAGTGAAAGTCTTTACTAAATTGGTTGAAGGATTCGGAGTCGCTTCCCCTGTAGTGGGGTCAGTGGAAAAAGTAGTTCCTGATTTACAGACCTTTATCTTTATATTTGCAGGTTCACTCAATGTATATTTTATCTTTGCCAGGGAATTAGTTTCCGTAATAGCATCAGTGGTAATATCAACAATTCTCTTGTCTAATGCAAAAAACCAGCCACGAGTATGGGCAATGTCCATACTATCTACAGGACTGGTATAACCATGGTCAAAATAGGCATCAATAGCAAAACGGTATATCCCGGCAGGAACAAGCTTGTTATCTGAATCGGTTCCATCCCATGTCTGATATTCTCTAAAATCTCTTGATTGTCCTTCACTGTTGCGTGGAGACAGATAAGTAAATTTCTTGATTTCAGTATCATCCGTAGTAACCTCTGTTCCATTTGTATTGTAAATAGTTATAGTTGTCCATGCATCCTGGGTAAGTTGATAACTGAAATGTATTGGCAATGAATGGGCTATTGTAGTTGCACCATAATCAGTAAAAGTCTGTATAATATCATTAATATGGACAACATAAACAGTAATTGTCAATTCAGCAGTAGCTCCCGGCTGATCATCAAAACCGGTCGGGGTAACTTTTACAGTATAACTTCCATTATGTTTGGTATACTGAAGCGTATTATACCATCTTCCATCCCATGAATAAGAGTCTCCTGTCATACCTGAGCTAGATTCTGTGACTCGTGCTTCTTTAAAAATGCTTGAATCAGTATAATTATCAATAATATCAAATTCAAAACTTTTGGCTAAATATCCGCTATTTACTGTCCAGCTAATTATCGTGCCAGTAGAAACTCCTATGAGAGTAGCAGAATCTTCATAATCAATCAGAGTTTCAGTAGCAGTAAGTGTTACACTCTGTGTAACATAAAAAGCAGTCGCCATCGCCTCATTGGAAAACCCTGCACTCTCACCGTCAGCATCCCAGGCTGTGGCTACATAATGATAAGTAGTAAGATCCTCTGTGTTAATATCCATAAAAGTTGTTGTGGTACTTATTCCTGCTACCTCCACACCTTCATCGGTCAGTGCAGTTATAGTAAGCGTACTTCTATAAAGAGTATAGGAAGTAGCACCGACAGATGCTGTCCACGTTAGAGATATGGGACCGCCGCTATTCTCGGCTCTTAGATTGGTAGGTGCTGCAGGTTGGGCAAAAAGAAGTTCAGCAGTGGATAAAAATAAAATTATAAAGAATAAAAATACCCATAATATTTTCTTTTGTATTATCATTCTTGTTATATCTCCTCATACGAAGATTAACAAATTATTTTCTTAAATATTATCATATACGCCTAACAATGTCAAATATTTTTACGGCTAATTTAGTTTTAGACATTTTTGATAAAGCCGTCTTATTCCCGTTTTTATCAAAAACTGTAACTATATTAGTATCTGTTGCAAACCCGGCACCTTCTTGAGTAGCATTATTAACCACAATTAAATCAAGATTCTTTTTAGCAAGTTTCCTGAGGGCATTTTTTTCGATATTATCTGTCTCTAGAGCAAAACCGACAATTATCTTATTGTGTTTTTTCTTACCTAAACCTGCCAGAATATCAGGATTTTTAGTAAGATTTATGACAAACTTTGATTTGGAATTTTTTTTGATTTTTAGTTTTTGTTTTTTAACCGGGCGAAAATCGCTTACCGCGCTTGCCCCTATTATAATATCAGCCTGGGGAAAATATTTATTTACTTGCTTGTTCATCTGGATGGCACTGTTTACAAAAACAGCTTTGACTCTATTGGGTGGGGAAATCTGTGTGGGACCGCTTATTAAAATTACCTCGGCTCCCCTCTTTTTGGCCTCTTCGGCCAAAGCATATCCCATCTTTCCAGTTGAAGGGTTAGAGATAAATCTTACTGGATCAATATATTCACGGGTGGGACCCGCGGTTATCAATACAGTTTTATTGCTCAGGTCTTTTTTCTTAATATTTTTATTACCCCGTTGATTATAATATCTATATCTGCTAAACGCCCTTTGCCCTCTACACCACTGGCGAGACGGCCAAAAGCCGGCTCTACAAATTTATAGCCGTTCTTTTTCAATTTGGCAATATTCTCTTGCACTATGGGATTCTTAAACATATTTGTATTCATTGCAGGACATATCAGCTTCGGGGCCAATGTCGCCATGCTAATGCAACTGAGCATATCATCTGCTATTCCTGAAGCCAATTTACCGATGATATTAGCCGTAGCAGGAGCAATCAATAATAAATCAGCTGCCTCAGCTAAAGATATATGCTCTACCGCAGGTGTATAGCTAACATCGAATAAATCAGTAATAACCTTATTTGCGGATAAATTCTGTAACGTAAAAGGAGTGATGAACTGTTTTGCTTTCTCTGTCATGACAACTATAACATCAGCTTTTCGTTTCTTTAGCTCGGTTATTATCTGAGGAGATTTATAGGCGGCTATACTTCCTGTTACCCCTAAAATTATCGTTTTACCTTTAAGTGTTTGTTCCCTCATTTCATTATCCTATTGCTTTTTACTCTTTTGAAGATTTCTTCTTTTCTTTCTGCTCTTTTTCATATTTAGTCCTTAGAACTTCTGTTAATGCCCGAATAGTTATCTTTTCAGAGCAATCTTTTTCTTTTTTTTGCTGTTTTAATTGTCTGGCTTTCTCTGCAACCTGAAGCACCAGATTATACTTACTGCCTCCTGTATCTAAAATAAGTTTTTCAAGTGGCAACTCTGCTATCATTCCCCCTCCTTAAACTATATTATTTTTTCTTTCTTTCATTATTAACAATGGATTTAATATCTCTAACCGCTTCGGATATTTTATCATTAACTACTACGTAGTCATACTCGTTCATCAATCTCATTTCCTTGCGGGCATTGTGCAGTCTCTTCTCAATTTCCAATTTATTATTTACACCGCGACTTACCAAACGTTTTTCCAAAACCCCGAAAGACGGAGGAGTAATAAAAATTAAGATTGCTTTAGAGTAAATCTTCTTTAC
>DAOVJB010000125.1 GCA_030673425.1 Elusimicrobiota bacterium
AAATATTATTCAGGCAAGACAATAAGAACCATTTATATAGGCGGCGGGACACCTACAATAGTTGAAGGCGAGAAGATTGCTCGACTCCTGGATTTTTGCTGGTGCAATTTTGAGGTTGACTCTGATGCCGAGGTTTCTATTGAAGCTAATCCCGGGACATTGGATGAGGCTAAGTTAAAATTATTAAAAGAAGCAGGGGTTAACCGTTTAAGTATAGGTGTTCAGTCTTTTAATGATAAATTATTAAGGGCGATCGGGCGAATACATACTGTGAGTGATTTTCTTGGTAATTTCTATTCAGCCCGTAAGATAGGTTTTGATAACATTAATCTTGATTTAATTTTTGCTCTTCCTTCACAGGACATACAGGATTGGATGAATACTTTAGGAGAAGTCCTAAAGATTATGCCAGAACATGTCTCGATATATAATCTTACTATAGAAGAAGGGACTAAATTGTACAGGTTGTTGGGGGAGCATAAGATAGAAAAAGCCTCAAATGAGCTGGAAGCCCAGATGTATGAAGAGGCGATTTCGTTTTTGGTTAGTAATGGATGGTCCCATTATGAGATATCTAATTTTGCGTTGGGCATGAGAGAGTGTATCCATAACAAGATATACTGGAAGAATGAGGAATATATAGGTATAGGAGCAGGTGCAACCTCTTATTTAAGTGGTGTCAGATATACTAATATCAGAGATCCTGAACTATATCTAAAAAATGTATTAAATCACCTTAATTATAATAATCACGTTAAGTGGCAGGAGCAATCAGAAACTCTCACGGGTAAAAAGAAAGCGGCTGAGAACGTTATCCTGGGTCTTAGAATGATAGATGGCATGGATATTACTCCGTCTATAGAAGAAAATTTTAGTGATACCATAACAAGGTTAATTGAAAACCGCCTCCTTGAAAGGAAGGGGGCTTCTATAAAGCTTACCCATACGGGATTAATGTTTGCTAACAGGGTATACCAGGAATTTCTATAAATTTAATAAAACCTTATAATCAGAAGATTTTTCTTGACAGATATTTTTATTTATGTTAAATTAGCACTCTTAGCTTACGAGTGACAATTTATCTTAAATAAAGAGTTATGAAAATGATAGTAGCATATCTTGAAGATAGAAAGCAGAAGATCCTGCAGGCAGTAATCCACCATTTCATTTATACAGGTAAGCCTGTAGGCTCAAAGATTATTGCCTTAAACTACGATTTTAGTTTAAGGGCAGCCAGCATCCGTAGTGTTATGGCTGAGTTGGAGAAGATGGGGTATCTTACGCATCCTCATACTTCGGCAGGCAGGATTCCTACTGATCATGGCTACAGATTTTATGTAGATAGACTGGTCCATATCCAGGGGTTGGCTCAGCAGGAAGCCAGGCGCATCCAAAAAGAGTATGAGATGCACAAGAGGGAAATAGAAGATATCATGCGACAGACATCCCGTATGTTGTCTCTTCTTTCTAATTATACAGGCTTTGTGCTTCCTCCCCTCCTACAGGTGACTACCTTTAAGCGGATAGAGCTTATCTGGCTTGAAAGAAAAAAGATTATAGTGATATTAATTACTGATACTGATCTTGTAAAACATAAGATAATAGAGCTGCAGGAAGAAATTACACCGGAGTTGCTTCGCAGGGCGTCCCATTTTTATAACGATGAATTAACGGGACTTCCCTTAAAGAAAATAAAGGAGTTTATCTTAGTCGAGCTTAATAAGGCAAAGATTCCCGACTCAAGGTTATTAAATTTTATCGCGAGGATAAGCAAGAGAATATTCTCCTTTGATGATAAAGAGAATATTTACTTAGAAGGTACTACTAACATATTTACTCACAGTGATTTCGGCGATTATGAAAAAATGAGATCGGTTTTTGAAATAATAGAACAGAGAGAACTTCTTTCACAAGTGTTATATAAGAGAATTAAAGATAACGGCGTAAAGGTTCTTATAGGAAAAGAAAATGCCTGTAAAGAAATGCAGGAATGCAGTCTTATTACCTCTACCTATAAGGCGGGAAACGCTGCTGTAGGGGTGTTGGGTATCATAGGTCCCAAGAGGATGGAATACCCCAAGATGATTTCGTTAGTAAATTTTATTTCAAAATTAGTAAACGAGGTGTTGAGTAAAAGATGAATAATGATAATCACATTGAAGAAAAAGAAGATGAAAAACAAGCTCTGAATATTGAACCAGGGCTGGAGGAAAAATTAAGTGAATTAGAAATATTGCGTCAGTCTTTAGAAGAGCAGAAGAAGAAAGCTAGAGAGTATTCTGATAAAATATTGCGTCTTCAAGCAGATTTTGATAACTACCGCAAAAGGTCGGAGAAAGCAAAAGCTGAGTTTATAAAATTCAGTAATGAAGGAATAATGCTAAAGCTGCTCTCTTTGTTTGATGACCTCCAAAGGGCCAAAGGAGCAGTGAAAGATTCCTCTGATCTTAAGATGCTTGTCTCAGGTGTAGATTTGATTTATAAAAATTTCTGGGGTTTCTTGAAGCAAGAGGGAGTAAAAGAAATAAAGTCTGTAGGTGAAATAATTGATCCGAATAAACATCACGCTGTAATGCAGGTGGATTCGGAAAAACATAAGGATAATCAGATTATTGAGGAAATGCAAAAAGGATATATGTTTAATAACAAGGTAATAAGACCTGCTATGGTTAAGGTAGCTAAGAAAGAATCTAAATAGATCGAATAAACATCAAATATATTAAGGAGGCGTAAAGATGGGAAGAATTATAGGGATTGATTTAGGGACAAGTAACTCTGCGTCAGCAGTCATGGAGGGGGGCAGACCTACAATAGTTCCAAGTGCTGAAGGGACCAGTTTGGGAGGAAAAGCTTTTCCTTCTTACGTAGCTTTTACTAAAGATGGGCAAAGGCTGATTGGTGAGCCTGCAAGACGCCAGGCTGTCAGTAATACTGAAGGAACCATTATGGCAGCGAAGAGGAAAATGGGAACTGACCATAACTATAAAATATTCGGTAAAGAATATACGCCTCAGCAGATATCAGCTTTTATCCTTCAGAAGATAAAGCAGGATACTGAGGCATATTTAGGGGAAAAAGTAGAAAGAGCAGTAATTACCGTTCCCGCCTATTTTAACGATAACCAGAGGCAGGCTACAAAGGATGCAGGGACTATAGCAGGTTTAGAGGTTGTGAGAATTATCAATGAACCTACGGCTGCTTCATTAGCTTATGGTTTGGATAAGACAAGCAAGGAACAGAAAATCATGGTTTTTGACTTTGGCGGCGGTACACTCGATGTCACTATTATGGATATGGCTGAGGGAGTATTTGAGGTAAAATCTACCAGCGGTGATACCCAGTTAGGCGGAACGGATATGGATAATATCCTGATTGATTATCTGGCTGGTGAATTTAAGAAAGAGACAGGGATTGATTTAAGAAATGATAAAATGGCTGTACAGAGATTAAGAGAAGCGGCAGAAAAAGCAAAGATAGAATTATCAAGCACTTTAACTACAGATATTAACCTGCCTTTTATCTCTGCTGATTCTACCGGTCCGAAGCATTTGACTAAATCCTTAAACAGAGCGAAGTTAGAAGAATTAGTTATGCTTACCGTACAGAAAACAAAACATTCTATAGAACAGGCATTAAAGGACGCTAAACTCACGGCAAATGATATAGACAGGATAATTCTCGTAGGCGGACCTACCAGAATGCCCTGCGTGCAGAAATTCGTTGAAGATTATGTGGGCAAAAAAGTTGAAAGAGGCATAGATCCTATGGAGTGCGTAGCTATGGGAGCAGCCATCCAGGGAGCAGTTATTACCGGTGATGTTAAAGATGTCTTACTTTTAGATGTTACTCCTTTATCATTGGGAATCGAAACTTTAGGTAGTGTATTTACAAAATTAATTGAAAGGAATACCACTATTCCCACCAAGAAAAGCCAGATATTCTCAACAGCCAGCGATAGTCAGCCGGCGGTTGACATCCATGTCCTGCAGGGTGAAAGACCAATGGCTACTGATAATGTCACGTTGGGAAGATTCCAATTAGTAGGAATTCCGCCAGCTCCAAGAGGAATTCCACAGATTGAGGTTTCATTTGACATTGATGCTGATGGGATTTTACATGTTACAGCCAAAGATTTAGGAACAGGTAAAGAACAGAATATTAAGATTACGGCGCCTACTAAGTTAAATAAGGATGAAATAGACAAGATGGTAAAACAGGCAGAGGAATTTTCCGAGGATGACAAGAAACGGCATGAAGAAGTTGAGGTGCGCAACGAGGCAGATGCGTTAGTATATAATACCGAAAAGTCTCTTAAGGAATACGGTGATAAGATTGATAAAAAAGAACAGGAAAAAGTTGAAGCAGCTCTAAAAGAGGCAAAAGAAGCACTGAAAAATC
>DAOVJB010000097.1 GCA_030673425.1 Elusimicrobiota bacterium
AATGGATAAAGACGTCCTTTTTAGTAGCAGAGTTTGCTAAGAAGGGCGTTTTTTTATAAAAAGGAGAAACTGTGGATTTTAATATACTATTTAACAAAATAGCTCCCAAACTAAAAATGATAGCCAGAAGGCATAACGGTCATGGTTTTTTCATTGATGAGGATGATCTGTATCAGGAAATGTGTATCAGGCTCTGGAATAATTTTAAGGATGGAGTTCCTGATGGTATAAATGAAGCTTATATAGCGAGAGGTTGCGAATTTCACATATTAAACTATCTCAGGATAAAAAGAGAAAAAGCACACCTTATAAGTTTAGAAGAACCTATAGGTGAAAATGGAACTACACTAAAAGAATTCTTACCGAATAAAGAGGAGTCTTTAGACAGATATATAAACAGAACAATAACTATTGATACTATAAAAAATAACGGCTTTAGCAAAAGGGAAAAGGAGGTTTTTTCACTTTTACTGGAAGGTTATACAGTAAGAGAAGCTGGAAATAAAATGGGTGTTTCTCACGTCATGGTTATCAAGCTTAAACAGAGTATAATCAGGAAGTGGAAGGAAAAAGATAAAATAAAGGTTACCAAAAACAACAGATATTTACTTTAGATGGTAAGAACATAAGATAGCAATATTTAAGACACGTTGTCGTGTCAAGACAAAGGCGTTCAATATGGCAAGCAATGTAAGCCAGAAGAATGCTTTTTATTTTTAAGTACTAAGCAAGTATTTAAGTATGGGCAAAGGCGTCCGTTTTGCTGCCGGGATGGCAGATGAAAATCGGATGCCTTTTTTATTTAAGCTAAGAATGGAGGTGGAACTCAAGATGAAGAAGATTGAATGTATAATCCGTACTGAAAAATTAAAAGAGTTAGAAGGAGTCTTACGACAGATTGGGGTTGGTGGGATGACAATTACTGAAGTTAAAGGATTTGGGAAGGAGACCACTCGGCCAGATGCTTATTTGATTTTACCTAAAACTAAAGTGGAGATATATGCTACTGACCAGCAGATTGAAGAACTGACCAAAGTAATTATCGATACCTGCTGTACAGGGGAATTGGGAGATGGAAAGATTATCATCTTGCCTGTGGAGGAGGTGATTCGAATAAGAACTGGTGAGAAGCAGGATGAGGCTATATTTTAAAAGGAGGAAGAAAAAAATGTTTAATAAAATAGTAAAGATGGCAAAAACCATGAGCTTGACTGTTTTAATTATGTTAGCATTGCCTTTATTTGCGTTTGCTGATGAGGCAACCGCAGCAACTAATGCTGTAGCCATTGATACAGTCTGGGTTTTGGTGGCAGCATTCCTGGTATTTTTTATGCAACCAGGATTTGCAATGGTGGAGACTGGTTTTACCAGGGCTAAAAACGCATCTAATATTTTGATGAAAAATCTTATGGATTTTAGTATTGGGTCAATTGCCTTCTGGCTAATTGGTTTTGGCATAATGTTTGGTGCGGACAAATTTGGACTTTTTGGCACAAGTGGGTCTTTCTTAAGTTTTGCTAATCCTTCAACTTCTGAAGGATTATGGCAGTTTGCCTATTGGATGTTTCAGATAGTTTTTGCAGCTACGGCAGCAACTATTGTTTCAGGAGCAATGGCTGAGAGAACAAGGTTCCCTGCATATTTAATCTATTCATTTTTTATTTGTGCTCTAATCTACCCTGTAGTAGGACATTGGATTTGGGGTGGAGGATGGCTTGGAGGTAAAGGTATGATAGACTTTGCCGGCTCTACAGTAGTTCACTCAGTTGGTGGTTGGGCAGGTTTGGCCGGGGCGTTACTGCTTGGGCCAAGGTTAGGTAAATATGCTAAAGATGGTACATCACGGGCTATTCCTGGACATAATATCCCCTTAGCAGCCTTAGGTGTATTTATCCTTTGGTTTGGATGGTTTGGTTTTAATGCGGGGAGTACTACCTCAGGTACAAACCTAAGTATTGCTACTATTGCAGTAACTACTAATTTAGCAGCTGCTGCAGGAGCAATCATGGCTATGTTTACTGCCTGGTTTAGGTTTGGAAAACCTGATACCAGTATGGCTTTTAATGGTGTTTTGGCAGGTTTGGTGGCAATAACTGCTCCCTGCGCAAGTGTCTCTCCTTTAAGTGCAATCATCATTGGAGCAATAGCTGGTGTATTAGTTGTCTTCAGCGTAGAATTTCTTGATAAAGTTTTACATATTGATGATCCTGTAGGTGCAATATCAGTTCATGGAGTTTGCGGAGCGTTTGGGACCCTTGCAGTAGGACTATTTGCAGAAGCTGCATATGGAAAAGCAAGTGGAGCAGGAGCTGTTAATGGTCTTTTCTTTGGCGGAGGACTCTCGCAGTTTTTCATCCAATTAATAGGTGTGGTTTCCGTATTCTTGTGGGTATTTGGCTCAGCATTACTTCTGTTCTACATTATTAAAAAGACTATAGGGCTTAGAGCTTCTGATGAAGAACAATTAAAAGGACTGGATATCACTGAGCACGGGATGGAAGCTTATTCTGGATTTGAGATATTTACTACAGAATAGAGTAAGGACTAAGAAAACTTAATCCTTAACACTAACTTTAAAAATGGAGGTAAAAAATGAAACTGATAATAGCAATGATACAACCCCATAAATTACCTGATGTTAAAAAAGCCTTATATGATGCAGAAGTATGCAAGATGACAGTCTCTAATGCCTTAGGATGTGGTCAACAAAAAGGCTACACTGAAACTTATAGGGGCGTTATCCATGAGGTAAATCTTCTTAAAAAGGTAAGACTTGAGATAGCAGTCAACGAGGACTTTGTCAAGTCGACCATTGATGCCATAATAAAAGGTGCTAAAACCGGCAAAATCGGCGATGGTAAAATATTTGTTCTAGATTTACCGGAATGTATAAGAATCAGGACTGGAGAACGAGATGGGAAAGCAATTGGGTAAAAATAAAGGTTACCAAAATGAACGATTAGAACGTCTTTTATTTTAAACGAAAAGGAGGAGAAAAATGGCAAAAAGAACAAAGCAGGATATTCTAAGACTGGTTAAGGAAAACGATGTTAAATTCATCAGGTTATGGTTTACTGATGTTTTGGGACAGGTTAAAAGCTTCGCTATTACAAATAGCGAATTAGAAGGGGCACTGGAAAACGGTATGGGTTTTGATGGTTCATCAATCACGGGCTATCAGGATATTGAGGAATCAGATATGATTGCGATGCCTGACCCTGATACTTTTGCTATACTCCCATGGAGACCAGAACAGAAGGCTGTTGCAAGAATGATCTGTGATATACTCAATCCTGACAGGACTCCTTATGAAGGAGATCCCCGTTATGTTTTAAAAAGAGCTTTACAAAGAGCAAAAAAGATGGGTTTTGATCATTATTATGTTGGTCCTGAACTTGAGTATTTCTATTTTAAGAATGACGAGGGTACCCAAGTACTGGATAAGGGAGGATATTTCGATCTCACCACTTTGGATGTTGCAAGTGATCTGAGACGAGAAACAGTTTTAGCACTGGAGAAAATGGGTGTAGACATTGAGTATTCACACCATGAAGTTGCTCCATCACAGCATGAAGTTGATATGCGATACAAAGACGCGTTACTGATGGCTGATACTGTTATAACCTACAAGGTTGTTGTTAAAGAGATTGCCAATAAATTCGGCGTGTATGCTACATTTATGCCAAAGCCGATATTTGGAGAGAATGGTTCAGGTATGCATACTCATCAGTCTTTGTTTAAGGGTAATAAAAACGCATTTTTTGACCCTAATTCAAAGGATAATCTGTCAGAAATTGGCCATAACTACATTGCTGGACTGCTTAAGCATGCAGAAGAGATATGTTCAATCTTTGCCCAGACAACAAACTCTTATAAGAGACTGGTTCCTGGTTATGAAGCACCTGTATATATCGCATGGAGCCGTAGAAACAGAAGCGCGCTGGTCAGAGTTCCATTATATCATCCAGGACAGGAGAAGGCAACACGCTGTGAATTCAGAGCATGTGACCCGGCATGTAATCCGTATCTTACATTTGCTGTGATGCTTCAAGCCGGATTAAACGGTATAGAAAAAAAATACAAGGTTCCCGATGCCATGGAGCAGAATTTGTATCATCTTACGGATGCAGAAAGGAAAGAAAAAGGTATACAGACTCTACCGGATAACCTCGGAAATGCCATAAGTATAACCGAAAATAGTGAACTTGTGAAAAAGACCCTTGGCGATCATATATTCCCCAGGTTTATTAAGCTTAAAAAGAAGGAATGGAATGAGCACAGAATTCAAGTTCCTCAGTATGAACTTGACCTATATCTCTCAATTCTCTAATAAAAGAATAAATAAGATGATAGCTTCAAATAAAGTGAAGACATAAGTTTTTTTGTACTTATGTGCGTAAAATTTAGGCATTTTTAGAAAAGTAAACATTAAAGAGTGTAATAATTATGAACATAGCACTTAATAGTATAGATAAATTTGATGACTATTTTCTGAAAGTCACCAAGGGTGAGATTTACTATACTGTGATAAGACATGTCGAAAAGATACTAATTGAGAAAGCGCTTAAGCGTTCATCCGGGAATCAGATTGCGGCAGCAAAAATGTTAGGAATTAACCGAAATACTCTAAGAACAAAAATCAAAAAATTAGGTATCAAGGTAGAAAAATGGAAACTTTAAGAATTGCTCTGGCACAGATTAATCCAACAGTTGGAAATCTTAAGGAAAACAGAGAAAAGATCATCAACTATATTAATCAGGCAAGAAAGAGTATATCTGATATTATTCTGTTTCCTGAACTATCATTAACAGGTTATCCGCCAGAGGATCTGTTATTTAAGGAACATTTTATACTTGATAATTTAACAGAGTTAAAACGTATTGTTAATACTACAAAGGACATTACTGCTATAATTGGCTTTGTAGATATGGATAGAAAAGCAAATATATACAACGCTGCAGCAATAATTCACAATCAGAAATTGAGACATGTATATCACAAAATATGTCTGCCAAACTACGGGGTTTTTGACGAAAAGAGGTACTTTCAAGCAGGCAGAAAAATTTCTCTGTATAGCTTAGGTAAGCTTAGATTCGGAGTTAATATATGTGAAGATATCTGGCAGAAGAACGGGGTTGCTGAAGTTCAGGCAGAAAACGGTGCCGGACTGATTATAAATATCTCGGCTTCCCCATACCATATGGGTAAGGGTAACCTAAGAGAGAAAATGTTAAATGTGCAGGCAAAAAGAACAGGAAGCTATATATGTTATACCAACCTGATTGGCGGGCAGGATGAGCTCGTTTTCGACGGGCAAAGTTTCATCATTGATCCTAAAGGAAGCGTATACGTACGTGGCAAACAATTTGAAGAAGATTTGATTGTTGCTGATATATTATTAAAAGATATTGTAAGAACAAGAAAAAAAAGATATACTA
>DAOVJB010000104.1 GCA_030673425.1 Elusimicrobiota bacterium
ATATGTATAAAAAAGAATTAGATTTTCTGATTTCTACGTCATATGGCCCAGGCAGATATGATGAAAATTATGAGCAAAAAGGGCTCAGTTATCCTTATGCTTATGTGCGATGGACAGAAACAGAAAATATGCAGGAATATCTAAAACTTATTGCGAATAAAAAAATAAATATCACGTCTTTGATTGAAAAAGAATACAAAATTGAAGAAGCTTTCAAAGTATATGAAGAACTAAAAACAAAAGAAGAAAAACCTTTAATTGTTTTATTAAAATACAATCAAGAAAATGATAGACAAATAGTAAGAAAAATTGAAGTTAGTGCTAATTCTATAAAAAAAGAAGGGCGAATAAACATTGCTATTATTGGTGCCGGAGGTTTTGCTAAAGGAGTACATTTGCCAAATCTTATGAAATTAAAGGATGCTTATAATTTTTATGCTATAGCAAGTAGAACTGGAAGCAATGCTAAATCTACTGCACAAAAATTTGCAGCAAAATATGCAACTACAGATTACAAGGAAATACTTGAAGATAAAAATATTGACGCAGTTATTATCGCCACACGGCATAACTTGCATTCAAAGATGGCTATAGAAGCGTTGCAAGCCGGCAAAGCAGTATTTTTAGAAAAACCAATGGCATTGAATAGAAAAGAGCTTGACGAATTGGAAAAAGTAATCAATGAAACAGGAAGACCTTTTATGGTCGGGTTTAATAGAAGATTTTCAAAATATGCACGGGAAGTAAAAAGGCATGTTTCCACAAGGGTAAACCCGATGATTATAAATTATCAAATGAACGCAGGATTTATTCCGAATGAACATTGGGTTCATGCAGAAGAAGGCGGGGGCAGGATTGTCGGCGAAGCCTGTCATATTTTTGATCTATTTAACTATTTTACTGAATCTGAAGTCGAATCAATTTCCGTAGATAAAATTACCCCTAAAACAAAGCATCTTAATGCTCAGGATAATGCTGTGGTAACCCTCAAATATAAAGATGGCTCTATCTGCACTCTGACTTACACAGCGCTTGGCAATAATCAATATCCGAAGGAATTTTGCCAAATTTACTTCGATGGCAAAATTATTATTATTAACGACTATAAGAAATTAGAAAGTTACGGGACAGAAATAAGTAAGTTAAAATCCACAGAGTCAAACAAAGGGCAATACGAGGAACTTATCGAGTTTTCTAAATATTTAAAAGATGAGATTCGAACACCGATACCTTTATGGCAAATGGTTCAAGCAACAGAGATAAGTTTTAAAGTAAAATAAGCAATATGAATATAAAGCAAATAATAAAGAAGTTGCCATTCCCGATCAGGCAATCTATTAAGTATTTCTACGGGTCTATTCCTCCACGTATTCGGTATGGAAAAGTCTTCTGGGAGACTTATAATTTTCTCCAAGAATCCCAGTGGTGGAGCAGAGAAAGATTGAAAGATTACCAGATACAGCAATTAAGTAAACTTTTGCATCACGCCTATGAATACGTCCCTTATTATCATAAGGTCTTTGATGAAAGAGGGTTAAAACCGAGTGATATAAAAAAAATCGAAGATTTAAGCAAACTGCCTTATTTAACAAAAGCTATCGTCAGAGAAAACGTGCATACTTTGATAGCAAAAAATATTTCTAAAAGAAGATTAGATTCAGTGAGAACAAGCGGTTCTACTGGAACCCCGTTAGTATTCTACCAGCAAAAGGGGATAACGGATTCGATGGAGCTCGCGTTCATTTGGAGAATGTGGAGGTGTGGCGGATATCAATTTGGCGATAGATGCGTTGTCTTAAGAGAAGACGCGCCGGATAGATTGGAGGGTGGAAAGAGAATCTGGTGGGAACGGAATCCCGCTTACAATTATTTAATACTTTCGCCTCACCATATGACAGAAGAGAACTTATATAACTATGTTGAGAAGATAAGAGAATTCAAGCCCAAGGCAATGCAAACGCTGCCTTCTTTGCTTTTTATTTTGTCTGATTTTATGCAAAGACATGGAATGGCCCCCTTTCCTTCTATCAAGGTTATATTATGTGGCTCGGAGACCTTATATCCTTGGCAACGAGAAAAAGCAGAAGATGTTTTTAACTGCAAAGTATTTAGTTGGTATGGGCAAAACGAAAAGGTTGTATTAGCAGGTGAATGTAAAGAAAATAATGAATATCATATCTTCCCTGAGTATGGCGTAACGGAAATAATCGGACGCGACGACAAACATGTAACCCGGGAAGGCGAGATGGGGGAAATAATTGGCACAGGCTTTAATAATTACGCGATGCCTTTTATTAGGTATAAGACAAAAGACGTAGCCGTTTGGACGAATAAAAATTGTGATTGTGGCAGAGAATACCGTTTGCTAAAAAAGGTCGAAGGCAGATTACAGGATTTTATAGTTTCTAAAACCGGCCACCTGATACCGATAACAACCATACCGTATTCGTTTGTTAATAATGTAAAGCAATTCCAATTTTATCAGGAAGCGCCGGGCAAGGTAACTTTGCGGGTAGTAAGGATGTCAACTTATAGAAAAGAAGATTCAGAATATATTCTTAGAATACTGAGGGAAGAGATGGGGGAGAGTATCAAATTTTGCATAGAATTTGTTGACAACGTCGGAAGAACGAGGGGAGAGAAATACATGTATCTGATTCAGAAACTACCTATTAAGTTTGGAAATACAACGGGTTAGCAGAAGACTATGATTCAAGATTTTATTAAGGATATGGTTAAATATTCACCAGCCCAAATTGTTCCGGGGATTGTAGGATTTCTGAGTATTCCTGTAATTACCAGACTATTTTCTCCTCAAGATTATGGCAATTATAGTTTAACAATAGCTACGGTTATGGTGTTAACTACCTTATTAGGTTGGTTACCTATGTCAATAATAAGATTCTATCCAGCTTATGAAACGGAGAAAAGATTAGATATTTTTTATGGAAATGTAATCAAATTGGAGACTCTCTCCATATTAATTGTAACTGCTATTTTTGGCCTTATGCTTTTCTTCGCCAAGGCGTATTTTTCTCCTGAATTATATTCACTTATGTACGTTGGATTTGGCGTTTTTATTGTTATAGCTATATTCGACGTATTCCAATACCTACTGATGGCTCAGAGACAGATAATTTTGTATAGTGGATTTGCAGTGTGGAAAAGTATAGGAAGTTTAGGGATTGCTCTATTATTGATATTCTTTTTAAGGAGAGGTGTTGAGAGTTTGCTGTGGGGGGTAATTTTGAGTATTAGCATAATTTTACCCTTATTATGGAAAACAACAATCAAGGGAGCTTCTACTTTATATTTCAAAATAGATTCTTTTTTGGCAAAAGAAATGGCAAAGTATAGCTTTCCTTTGGTAGTGGGTAACCTTGCTGCTTGGATATTAAGTCTATCTGACAGATATATCCTGGAGTTTTTTCGGGGAAGTCAAGAGGTAGGAATATATTCTGCAAGTTACAATGTCTCTGAAAAAAGTGTTATGCTTATAGTTACTTTATTTATGTTGGCCTCAGGACCAATGGCAATGCACATTTGGGAAAAAGAAGGAAGCGCAAAGAGTAAAGAATTTCTAAATAAGATAACTCGTTATTATTTGATAACATGTGTTCCTGTAGTAGTAGGATTAAGTGTTCTCGCCAAACCCCTCATTGGTATTTTGACAGGGCAGGAATACTTTATGGGGTATAAAATCATTCCTTTTGTTACTTCAGGAGTTTTATTTCTGGGCCTTCAACAACAGTTTCAGATGGGATTTCTGTATCATAAAAAGACAGGTTTTATAGCATGGGCAATTGTAGTATCTGGTTTGCTGAATTTAATCCTTAATTTTTTGTTTATTCCGAAACATGGCTATATGGGAGCAGCGGTCACTACTTTGATTTCTTACACCTTTTTATTATTTTTTATAGTAATCGGCTCCCGCCGGATTTTCGTTTGGAAATTTCCTTTTAAATCTTTAGCAAATGTATCCTGTGCTTCAGCAATAATGGGGATAGTGGTGTATTATGTGGGTAATAGTTTAACTTCTTCGGTTTCCATAAACTTAATTTCAGCCATCTGTGTAGGAATGGCAGTATATATTATAATGCTTCTATTGTTGAAGGAATTTTCACAAGAAGAAATCCAAATATTTGATCTTTTGAAGGAAAATATTCTAAAGTAACGAAAAAGGGGGACTTAAGCATGGCCATGGGAAGGAAAGCTACAGCCACAATAATTATTGTGGTTTTCCTTATAAGCATAGTTTATGTAGGTTACAGATTTCACAAGGTCTATAAAGGCATTGAGCTGGACGGAGTGGAACGCGGATATAATGTTCCCTGTAACAAATTACCGACTCCAGTGTTTAAAAAAGGAAAATGGAAGGGAATTCTAATAGATGCCGATATTAACTTTACGGATGGTGCTCACAACATAGTTCCTTATGATCTGGACAATGATGGCAAAATAGAACTCGTTGCTAATTCATACAGGTCGGATACTCTTATATTTTATAAGTGTGTCGGTAATCCCCGAGATCCAAATTGGGCAAGATATGTTATTGATTCTTCTGTAGGAGGTGGCCCACCTACAAGTCCGTTGAAGTTTGTTAAGGCTATAGTGAGAGAAAAGTTACTTGGAGGATTTATAGGAGGAGCACATTATACTGCAATCGCTGACATGAATGGTGATGGTAGAGATGATTTAATTGTAGCCGGTGATTTGAAAAGATTCGATATAGTTTGGTATGAAGCACCTGAAGATATAACGAAGCTATCTGAATGGAAAAAACATGTCGTTCATAAGCATGATTTATATAGAATATATCATGTTGAAACGGGTGATATCGATGGTGATGGAACCCAGGATATAGTTTTTACAACTAAGACAGATAACAGCATCGGTTGGCTAAAAAATAATGGGTTATTAAGTGAATGGCCTGTGACTTGGATAGATAATAATTGCGGGAGATGTTTCAATGCAAGAATTGCTGATATGGATAGAGATGGAAAAAGCGATATTATAGCTTCGGAAGATAATTCAGTTAAAGGAGGGATATTACACCTTTACAGCTATTCAAATAATCCAATGTTGCGAGAGAGCTGGATTGATCGTGCTATTGCGAGTTTTGCAGCAGGACATGGAGTGAGTGTTTTTGAAATAATAGATATTGATAATGATGGTG
>DAOVJB010000058.1 GCA_030673425.1 Elusimicrobiota bacterium
CGTATCTATTGCCGGGGTTGTAACGTTCCCTAAGGCTGGCGAATTAAAAGAGATCGCAAAAGCAGTTCCTTTGGAAAAATTACTAATAGAAACCGATGCTCCTTATCTGGCACCTCAACCTGTGCGCGGTAAGCGGAATGAGCCTTCCTACATGAAATACACCGTTGATGAGATTGCTGCAATACGAGGTATTTCAAAACAAAGTCTAATTAAAGCAACAACAGAAAATAGCATCTCTTTATTCAATTTACAGGATAAATAAAACAATGCTTAAGGTAACACCCAAAATCGAAGAAGTCAAGACATCGCTTTCCGCACTGGAAATCTTTGAACTCATCAAGGATGAACCTTACAGTTTTTTCCTGGATAGCTCAAGTGCCTCAAGTAGTATAAACAGACTAAACAGATATTCATTTATGGGAA
This sequence comes from Elusimicrobiota bacterium, assembly GCA_030673425.1. Taxonomy (GTDB): domain Bacteria; phylum CAYTYR01; class UBA6262; order DAOVJB01; family DAOVJB01; genus DAOVJB01. The sequence continues at coordinate 424 of DAOVJB010000058.1, forward strand.
GTAAGCCCTTTATTATTTTTAGAAGCAAAGGTAAAAGCGTGGAACTCATCCATCAGGATTCTATAGAGAAATTAGATGCTAATCCCTTTGATATTTTGGAGTCGTTGCTTAACGATTACAAGATAACTCATCAAGAGAACTCTTTACCTTTTCAATGCGGTGTGGTAGGATACTTCGGATATGAGTTATACCGTTTTATTGAAAACAAGATTCCCTTAAAAATGTCTGATGACGTAGATATCCCCGAATGTTATTTAGGGTTTTATGACCCTGTAATCATATATGACCACTTAAAGGAGAAGCCCTTTATATCAAGCTGCGGGTTTGCTGGTGATAGCAGAAAAAGAAGAGAAAAGATAAAAAAGGTTTTAACCAGAACTAGAGCCAAAACAAGTTTATACAATCCTGTCTCAGGAGATTTATCATTAGATACTAAGGAATTAAAAGAGCTTGACTTAAGGTCAAATTTTACTAAAGATGAATATATTAAAGCTATATTAAAGATAAAAGAGTATATAGCCAGCGGTGATGTTTACCAGGTCAACATGTCACAAAGGTTCTGGACGAATTTTGATTCATCACCATTTGAACTATATAAACATCTGCGCAAGATAAATCCTGCTCCGTTTTCCAGTTTCCTGAACTTTGATAAATTAAAGGTCGTGAGTTCATCTCCTGAAAGGTTCTTAAAAGTAACCGATAGAGCAGTAGAGACAAGACCTGTTAAGGGAACAAGACCCAGGGGAATTAATAAAAGAGTAGATGATATATTAAAAAACGAGCTTCTCCTGAGCCAAAAGGATAGGGCAGAGCATGTAATGATCGTTGACTTAGAGAGGAATGACCTGGGGAGGATCTGTGATTACAACAGCATCAGGGTTAAGGAACTCGGAGCTCTTGAGGAGTATGCTACTGTCTTTCACCTCACATCTACCATAGAAGGCAGATTATCAAAAGGAAAAGGGCCCATCGATTGCCTGAGAGCATGTTTTCCCGGAGGATCCATAACAGGAGCTCCCAAGATAAGGTCTATGGAAATAATAGACGAACTCGAGCCTACCAGAAGGGACATATATACCGGTTCAATCGGATATATAGGTTTTGACGGGAATATGGACAGCTCCATTGTGATAAGAACTCTTCTTATTAAAGATAAAAAAGCATATTTATATGCAGGGGGAGGCATTGTTAGCGATTCGGATCCTCAGGAAGAGTACGAGGAGACCATAAATAAAGTCAAGGCCCTTATAATTGCCCTAAACAATAGAAAGGTATTGCATAAAGCAGCATAAATGAGAAGAAAAAAAGACCAGATAGTCTATATTAACGGAGCTTTTGTTCTTAAAGATAAAGCAAAAATATCGGTATTTGACCGGGGACTTCTTTACGGTGACGGATTGTTTGAAACAATGCGCAGTTATTCAGGCCATGTTTTCAGGCTGGATGAACACCTAAGACGCCTTTTTAACTCATCTAAAATAGTTGGTATAAAGATTCCTTTTAGTAAGAAGGGATTAAAAGAGGCTATATATAAAACATTAAAGAAGAACGATCTTTCTGATGCTTATATACGCTTAACTGTTACAAGAGGTGAAAAAGAAGCAGGCTTTGATATAAAAGGGGCTTCTAAACCGAATATATTTATAATTACCCGCCTGCTTAAGCCGTATCCGGTAAGTTTATATAATAAAGGGGTAAGAGCAATAGTAAGCAGCGTGAGACAGAATGAATCTTCAGTTCTCTGTTCTATCAAATCGTTAAATTATCTAGACAGGATACTGATTAAAAATGATATAAAGAGAAATAAGGTCGAAGAGGCTATTCTAACCAATACAAAAGGATATATTACAGAGGTAATAACAAGCAATATATTCTTAGTCAAGGGCAATATCCTTATGACCCCCGGTCTGGATTCAGGGATACTGCCGGGTATTACCAGGGGAGTAGTTCTAGAAATAGCAAAAAAACTGAAATTAAACGTAAAATGTGGTAAAATATTGCCAAAAGAAATCTTTAAGGCTGATGAGATATTTTTAACTAACTCTGTTAAAGAGATAGTTCCTGTAGTTGAGGTTAATAAGAGACGAATTAATAGAGAAAAAGCAGGAAAAGTTACTAGATCCATACACAAACTATATCAAGAGTTAACAGAGAAAGAAAGTAAGATATAAAAGGAGGTGATTGTAAAAGAAGTAGTTTTTTGTAAAAAATCTTAATTAAAAGGAGAAATACCATGCCACTTATTTACCTTATTATTTTTCTATTTGTGATCATGTCGGTGATGAATCTCATCAAGAAAACCCAGGAAGGGGAAGTGAACGTCAACCTGACCAAGATAAGAAAGAGTGTAAAAGTCATAATCCCGGTTGTAATTATCGTTCTGGCATTGATAAAGTGTATTGTTATCATAAATCCGGGACAGGTGGGAATAATAGTGCTTTTTGGAAATGTTAAAGCTAACTCTCTTAAAAACGGTATCCACATCATCAATCCTCTTGCTTCTGTAGTAAGGATGAGCGTAAGAACAGAGGAGTATACCATGAGTATAGCAGGCGGTGAGGGGAAGATGAGCGGAGATGATGCGATAGATGCCCTGACCAAGGAAGGATTAAAGGTAAGATTAGATCTTACCGCTTGGTACCGTCTGGAAGAAATGGCTGCTCCTAAGGTTTATCAGACTATCGGCATCAATTACGAAGCAAAAATAGTCCGCCCTGCTCTAAGAACAGCTATAAGAGATGCAGTGGTTAGATATTCAGCTGCGGGAATATATACTGAAAGCAGGACAGAAGTCGTCCAGGATATAGAAGATGCATTAACTAGCTTAACCAAGGAGAGAGGAATTGTAGTTGAGAAAATACTCTTAAGAAACGTTGTCCTCCCGAGAAAACTTACCGAGGCTATTGATACAAAACAGGCAGCGGAACAGGAAGCCCAGAAGATGCAATTTGTCCTGCAGAAAGAACAGAAAGAACAGGAGAGGAAGATTATTGAAGCCGAGGGTATAAAAAAGGCCAACAGAATCATTGCCGCCGGATTAACCCCAAGTTATCTTCAGTGGTATAGAATAGATATGATGAAACAGCTGGTTAATTCTCCAAACAATACTATAATATTTATCCCTGAAGGAATGAACACAACTCCTATTATAAATATACCTGCTAAATAAAAACAGGAGGAAGAGATTGAAGAAGAAACTTTACGTAGACAAATCCAACAGCATGATCCTTGGGGTATGCGCGGGAATTGCTAAATATTTTAACGTTGATACAACAGTGGTTAGAATAATATGTTTAGTCCTGATTATTTTAACAGGGTTAATCCCGGGAATATTAGGCTATATTGCTGCTGGCTTAGTCATGCCTGAGGCTAAAAAAAATAAATAATTACCTGTATATATAAAGGTAAAATTATTTACTTTCTTCTTAGAAGGTGAGAAATGCTACAGGAGAGGCTGAAAATAGTCGTTATTGCTACTATTGTCACATCTATTTTCTCTGGTCAACTTCTACTGGCAGAGAGCCCTAAATTTACCAAAGCCAGAAAAAATATGGTCCAGAAACAACTCAGGACACGTAATATCAATGACGAAAAAGTCCTAAATGCTATGGGGAAAGTGCCTCGTCATGAATTTGTTTCAAAATTCTACTCAAAGCAGGCTTATGATGACCACCCCTTACCGATAGGTCATGGTCAGACTATTTCTCAGCCTTATATTGTAGCCTTAATGACTCAGCTACTTAAATTAAAACCCGATGAAAAGGTTTTAGAAATCGGGACAGGCAGTGGTTATCAAGCCGCTATATTGGCAGAATTAACCAAAGAAGTTTATACCGTTGAAATAATTAAAGAATTAAAAGAAAAAGCTGAAAAGAGTCTGAAGAAACAGGAATATAAAAATATAAAATTAAAATCTGCTGATGGCTATTACGGATGGAAAAAATATGCTCCTTTTGATGCAATTATCGTAACTGCCGCTCCTGAACACATACCTCAACCGCTGATTCAGCAGTTAAAAGACGGGGGGAGAATGGTAATACCGGTAGGTCCACAGGGAAATTATCAAACCTTATGGCTTTTAGAGAAAAAGGGGGAAAAATTAGAATTTCATAACATCAGTCCGGTAATGTTTGTTCCTTTGACTCGGCAGTAAGAAATGATATAAGCAGGCCCAGAGCTACTAAATAAACAAAACCTGCTAATATTAAAACAGGGGTATATCCAAAAGTACAGGCAATCATCAGCGCAAGAATAGCACTGATTACTGAAGCAAAGCCGTTTATTCCCCAGACCCATGGGATCAACCGGGGATTTGTTTTATTTAGTATTCTTATCCCCAGAGGAAAAGGGATTCCCATCATAAAGCTCAGAGGCATCAATATAAATAAAGAAATAATCATCCGGATAAATAATGCTTTAGCTAATAAGAATTGGAAAAGATAAGGGATGAAAAAGAAATATCCAGCTATAAAGATAGGTAAAATAAAAATTACTTTTCTGAAAATATCAAATTTCCCTGAGAAATAACTACCAAGACCCGAAAAGAATAAAACAGAAAAAAGGACTATAGAGAAGGCATAAATAGGATGATCGAGAAAGAGAATGAATTTATGCATCAGGGGAATTTCTACAAACAGATAACCTAAACCTAAAGAGAAAAAATAGATAAAAAATTTCCCTTTCCCTGAAGTATTTAAGGCTCTCCTTTTCATTATAAATAAAGGAAGGAGTATAAAAAGCCCGGATGTAAGTAGAGCCACTACAAGAAGAAGAACAATCATTAAATATCCTCCTCCTCCATATGGTTCAAAACGTTTCCCGAAATTTTTTAAGATAAGAGGAATATTCCTCCACTTAAAAAAATGGAAGAAGAAAGGACTGTCATCAGTTGGAGGAATAATATTGTAAATATATTTTTTGTAAAAGGTGCCTCTATCCTTAGTAAAAAGGAGGGTCGAAAAATTTCGATAATAATAAGGTTCTTCAAGAACATTATATTTATTAACATCTGAAGAATCTATGCCGGGAAAATAAATAATATCAAATCTCCTTTTTTTACAGAATTGTTTGAGTATTTCAATTTCTTCCGGACTAAAGGGGGTTTTTTTAACCAGATAAGTAGCGGTCATCAGACTTCTCAAGCCAATAATATGGCGGGATGGAGTTTTTATCCCCATATTCTCAAGAGCGGCGATTAAAGTAGCGCCTATTTTTAATCCTTCACTTGGCGGAAGCTGGATCCAGCGAGTGATACTTAAGTAGCCGTTATCAGAAAGAATTCTGAGGTAATCTTCAAAAGCCTCCCGGGTATAAAGGTAATGTTCTCTAAGACTCAAAACACCAGAGGAAACCGTTGCAAAACTTCCGGTAAGAGATATTTGCACAAGATCAAATTTGTCTTTTGTGCGTCTAAGGAAACCTCGTCCTCCCTCATTAAAAAGATGTACATTCGGACGATTATATATATTACCTGTAAATTCTTTAAGATCGTCTTTTATTATTTTTCCAATCAAAGGGTTCTCTTCAATTATGGTCAGTAATTTAACCTTATGATAAAGAGCAGATAAAACATCTAACCCTCCACCGGGATTAATAATTAATGCTTTTTCTAAAGGACGAAACTTATAATTTATAGCTGTGGGCAGAAAATCAACAAATTCCGCTTGCGTAAGAAAGAAATCGGTACGGCTTAGGGCACTAAAATTACCACCGTCAATAGTTAAACCTTTCTGCAGGGGAATTGACCCCTCATACATATAACTGAGCCCAGGAGCATATTTTATAACATTTGTTTGGACCACATCTACTTTGGAGAAAGAATTTCTTTTTGTAACTGAAATTTTTGCATCAGGGAACCTAAGAATATTACTTAAACTTTTATAAGGTGATATCTTAATTTTCAGAATACCCGGGAAGATAATAAATATAGATAACAAAGCTATACTGGTTAAGAAAATAGCTGCTGTAAACTTGTTGAACCGACGATAAGAAAAGATAACCGTAGCTAACATTCCGAATAGGGCACTAAAGATTACAACACCTGATGATCCTACTATAGGAATAAAAACAAGGATTGACAGACATCCTAATCCTGAGCCGATTAAATTATAGAAGTAAAAATTATTTACTTTTAAAGGAATTTTTGCTAAAACTAAACTTAAGCATAGACCGGAAAAAAAGAAAGGAACAGCTAAACTAACATAATAGATAACCAGGTAAAAGATCTGTTTATGCTCCCAGGCAAGACGAAAAGAATCAAAAGGCAGATTATTAATAATCAAATAACTTATTAAACAGGAGATAGAAAAAGAGATAGAACTAAATGCGAGCAATCCGTTTATATTTTTTTTAGAGATTATTCCGGGAAAGATAGCAAGGAATGTCCCACTGACTCCATAGCCAAGCAGAGCGACACTTATAACCATAAAGGCAAAATGATACCACTGGGAAATAGAAAAGATTCTCATTAATCCTAACTCAAAGGACATCGTAGCCAGGGCAACCAAGAATATGCCGAGATAAAGAGGAAATAATTTTTTTTCATCCATATTCTCAATACTATTTGTTTTTATTATAAAAGTCAAAGGAAATACATAAAGACACTTTAATTTTTTGCTAAGTGGGGATGTAATCGGAGGAAAAAATGAAACTAGGGGTAAGTTATTTTGGTAACAGAAGCCCCAGACATGTCGCTAAGGATATGGAAGATATAGCCAGAAATAACTGTAATTTCGTTGTTCATACTTTTAGTGAAAACGACCTGAAATTTTACAAAAAGTCAATGAAACAGATAGTCGAGATAAGCCACCAAAACGGCCTGGAGGTATACCTGGACCCCTGGGGAGTAGGGAATATTTTCGGGGGAGAGGCTTTTTCTGAATTTATAATTCAGAATCCTGACAGCTGGCAGGTTCTTTCTAATAAAGAAAAGATTCCTCATGTTTGCCTTAATAATGAAAAATTCAGGAAATTCATGAAGGACTGGGTTACAACTGCATGCGATATCGGAAGTGATGTAATATTCTGGGATGAACCCCATATGTTCCTCGACAAACAGAA
>DAOVJB010000192.1 GCA_030673425.1 Elusimicrobiota bacterium
ATAGACTTTCTCCATTTTGGGTAATACCTGTCTCATGTTATTTCTTGATAAAATATATAATTGTGAGTAGAAATTTAATCTTTTAGGAATCTCAGATTCTAATATTTTTGCCTTCTTAATTAACGCCTGCTGCTTTTGGGCAAGTTTTTTCAGTAGCTCTTCCTGCTGTTTAAGAGTAACCTCTATACGTTTTTTATCAAGTTCAGCAGTTTCTTCGATTAATGCTTGTTCTTCCCTGGCCAGCTTTTCTATTTCCCTGCTTATTTCATCAGCTTCTCCTGACAGATAAGAGAATTGTCCGCTACCAGAAACCTGACCGGCAGCCAATCGGAGTGTAGACATCATTTTTGACATTTGCTTTGCTAAATCCATTGCATGTTGAAGTGCCTTATCCAGGTCTCCTGAACGTAATGCTTCTTCCAATTGTTTCATTGACTCCTGCATCTTAGCAAAATCTATGTCTTCCATATCAGGCTGATTTAGGAACTCTTCAGGTAACTCATCAGATAACTCCATAAGACTATTTTGGAGCTCCTGCATAAGTTTAGACAGCTTACCAAGAGCATCCTGTAACTGTTTTAACTTTTCTTTATCAGGCTGATTCTTATACGCCTCAAGAAGCGATTCTAAATCACTGTAAAGGTCCTCCAACTGGTAAGCTTCACCTAAAAGATCCTGCATTTTCTGATACTGGTTGATATCTTCGGTAAGGATGGACATTTTTTCAAGCTCTTTGATAATATCATCCTCTATTTCTTTCTCTTCTCTTAAGTGCTCTTTCGTTTCCTCTTTTGATTTTGCATTTAATAACTTATCAAAAGCCTGGTTTGCTTCTTTCATCCTGGTATTTTTAAGAGTTTCTAAATTTCTGTTTATACTGCTATACTCCGAATAGACCTGGTAATTGGTTAAAGGATCGTTATTCATCCTTGAAAGCATCTTATCTAAGAAATCGGTTAAATCTCCCGCACGTTTTGAGATATTCTCCTGTCTTTTCTCTAAGCTCTTAATATTATCATATGGCATCTGAGGAGTATTTTCTATCTTTTTGCCTACTTCATCCAATTTATTTCTTACAGTAATCTGTTCCTCAAGTATTTCCAGCAATTCCTCATAGAAAAAGTCCTCAAGCATTTCTATTGCCTGATGTTCTTTTTCATAACTGAATACTTCTAGATAATATGTTGATGAAACCGAACTCTTGGGACCTGAAATAACGTCATTATCAAAAACTTCTAAATAATACGTTACTAAATCCCCGGGAGAGAGATTGATTTTTCTTAAAAGCCACATATATTCAACAACCTTATCCATCGGTGTAGACTTAAAGTTCTTGATCGTTACCCTTGAGGAAGAATCCTCATTCTGTTTTTTATAAACCAGATTAACACGGCCAACTCCAAAATCATCGGTTACCTGAGCAACAATTTTAACTTCGCCTGTTTCAGAAACAGTTAAGTCACTGGTCGGAAACAGAAGCTCTACCTGAGGAAATTCATCATCCAGGGTAAATATATTGTATTTAACAGGATCGGGATTAATATAACCTTTTTCATCTTCTACCTTAAACCAGTACTGTTTCTCACCGGTAAGTATAAGACTGGTCCTTAAGTTTGTCCCTCCCTCAATTGCTACCTGCAAGCTCTTTCCGTCATCTGTAACTAAAGTGGCTTTTCTCAGGCGAACGTTCGAGTAAGCAGTAATTTCTGCTTTAGTCCCTAAAATTGCCTGAATATCACCGCTCGTGTTCTCATCTACTACCCGAGGACGTCCTGTGTAAGCAGGATAGGTATAATTAATAACAATATCTCCGACCTGAGGGATTTGACGTACCCCTATATTATAGATCCCTGTTGCAACATCCCTGTAACGGACAGAATATCTAATGGGCTCTCTTACATCTCTAAAAGTATACAGGAAAGAATCATCCCCTGCTTTTTTCATCGGTATCTTTTTCCATCCGCCTTTAGAATAGGCATATTGCAGCCCTGGAACAATATTTTTAACTGTTTTTACTTCAATAGCGACATCTGAGCCCGATAAAATCTCTATATCACCGGGAGAGACATTAAAGAATTCCTCTGCCTTAGTATAACTAAAAGGAGAAATAAAACCATATAAAGAACGTCTGAATATATCCGGGGAGATAAAGGAAAAAAGGAGTAATATAATGAGAGCAAAAGTAAAATAATAAAAAGGTTTTTTTATCACCTCTAATTTTATTACCTCTTTTGGTTCAACAATCTCTGTTTTTCGAGCTGTATTTTCAACAAGTAGCTTTATAAGATCTTCAGAAACATATTCCCGTTCTTCTTCGACATTGCGGAATAACTGTACGGCATTTATAAGGTCGTCTTTTAAGGACGGATACTCTTTCTGGATAATTAACGCTGCTTCATCTACTTTCGGTCTTTTGAGCCACGGAATTATTATAAACCTAAACAATAAAATCAATAAAACAAAAATATTTATAATGAAAATCAGTATCTTTACTTTTGAACTAAAGGCGAAAAAATAATCAAGCCCTGATTCTACAATCAATAAACCCCCGAGCGAAGCCAACCATAATAAAAGGCCTCCTAATACAATAACAAGGCTCAATCGACCACGTACTTTATTAATAATTTCTATAATTTTATTATACGCTTCAGCCATTAATTAATCCTTTACCAAGTTAGGCTCACTTCGTTCGCTAACTTCCATAGGGGCTTTGCCCCTCTGGCGGTCTCAAAATGTTCACTGGACATTTTGCTCCCTGTCACCC
>DAOVJB010000011.1 GCA_030673425.1 Elusimicrobiota bacterium
AGGGATAAAGAGTTGATGAATCTTTTATTGAGCGTTGACTTTGAGAGTGTCTTTGATGAGAAAGATGCAGATTGATGCAGTTAGGTCAGGGTAAAGGAGGGATAGTTTTGATTACAATTACATATATCGTTTTGGGATTGATAGCAGGAGTGTTTAGCGGGTTCCTGGGCATAGGGGGCGGCAGTATTATTATCCCTGTTCTTGTTTATCTTTATGGTTTAACGCAACATGAGGCTCAAGGAACTACGCTGGCATTAATGGTTCTACCTATAGGACTTCTGGCTGCTTTAAGGTATTATTACAGCGGTAATGTAAATATACCGATGGCAGTCTTTATTTCTATAGGTTTTTTTGTTGGTGGTTTTATAGGGGCAATTATAGTTCAGCCTGTTCCTGATTATCTTCTTAAGAAAATATTTGGCATATTTTTGCTTTTGATTGCTTTTAGGATGATTATAGGGAAATGAACCATTCCGAGGGAATTCTTAATTGACAAGAATAAATTTTTAATATATATTGAGAATAAGCCCCGTTAGATAGTAAACATCTAACGGGGTAAACCGTACTTATAAACAAGGTATGAAGGGATTTCCAAGGTAATGCCTAAAGCTAAAATATTGTTAATAGATGATGAGATAGACCTTGTTGAAACAGTAAAGTTTAGACTCCAGAGGAATGATTATGAAGTAATGGTGGCTTATGATGGAGAAGAAGCTTTCCAGAGGATAAAAGATCATAAGCCTGATTTAATCCTTCTAGACCTTAAACTCCCAGGGATGCCCGGAGAAGAAATCTATAAAATCCTAAGACATAATCCTTCCACTGAGCATATTCCTGTTATTTTATTTACAGCGAGCAAGGATGATGATGAGCTTGCTGCAATAGGAGCTGAAGGCTTTATACAAAAACCTTTTGAAGCAAAAGCGCTTTTAGAGAAAATAAAAGAGTTGTTAGAGAAGAATATATAACTTGATAGATTAAGAATGTTAATATAGAAAGGAGACAAAAAATGCGTAAAAAGAAGATTTTAATCATAGATGATGATGTAAATATTATTGAATTAACCAAGGTTTTGTTAGAATCACATAATTACAAAGTCTCCGTTGCCCGTGATGCGATAGAAGGAATGAAGAAAGCCAAAAAAGTCAAGCCCCATCTTATTATTCTTGATATTATGATGCCTAATATAAATGGAATAAACACATGTAAAAGCTTAAAGGAAGATAAAAAGACTAAAGATATTCCGGTTATAATATTAACTGTGAAATGGATGGCTGAGGACCAACGGAAGGGATTAGATGCAGGAGCTTGTTGTTATATAACCAAGCCATTTGAAACAGAAGAGTTATTAGCTAAGGTTGAGGAGATACTGCAAGCCAAGTAAAAAATAAAGGATTTGACACGCAATGAATTTAGAGTTGAAATTACAAACTAAATTAATGTTTTACTTTGTGTTCGTGATAGTGGTTTCAGGAATTATTTTAGCAATAACCACAGTAACTGCTATAAAAATAGCTACAATTATGGTTATTTTATTATTAGGAGTTATTATCCCTCGCAATATTCTGAATGTACTTAATAAAACCACGAAAGAAATCAAAGAACTCGAGAAAAAGATAGCTGAAGATAATAGGAAATTAATACAACTTGACAATATGAAATCCGGCTTTATCTCTCTTATAGGACACGAATTAAGAACTCCTTTAACTTCAGTTAAAGAAAGTATAGCTTTAATTTCAGATGAGTCTACCGGCAAAGTAAATCCTGACCAGAAAAAGATGTTGAATATCGCCAATAAGAATATTGCTCGTTTAACCAGATTGATTAATGATGTATTGGATTTATCCAAGATAGAAGCGACTAAATTAGGTGTAAGACGTGTTAAATTAGACTTAAATAAATTGATGGAAGGGATTTTCAAGGAGATGTCTTTAACTGCGAAGAATAAAAAAGTAGATTTAAGAATCGATCTTTCTGTAAATTTACCCGAGGTTTACGCTGATCCAGACAGGATAACCCAGGTTATTACTAATTTAGTTGATAATGCTATTAAATATACTCCTGAAGGCGGAAATATTAGTATTAAAACGAAACCTAAAGGCAGGAGATTTATAGAAATGATTGTTGAGGATACAGGTATAGGGATTAAATCAATGGATTTTAACAGGTTATTTAGCAAATTTCAACAGATAGATTATCAAATGACACGCAGAGCTGATGGGGTGGGTTTAGGTTTAGCTATTTCCAAAGGATTGGTTGAGGCTCATGGTGGCAGAATAGGATTTGAAAGTGAATTTGGAAAAGGCAGTAAGTTTAGTTTTACTTTGCCTTTGTATCATCAGGATATTAGTTTTGCCCAGTATTTAGATGAAGAGATAAAGTCACAAGAGGTGGAAAAGGGATTGTTTTCCCTGATTATTTTGAGGATTACTCCTTACAATAATATGAAAGATGTAGTAGAAGAATTAGAGGAGTTAATCAGACAGGTTGTTTTTGGGTCTCATGATAAAGTCGTTTTATATAAAGATATAGGATTTGCGATTTTAGCTCGTACAGATAAGAAAGGGGCTATCGCTATAGCTAAAAGAATTAAAAGCACCATTCTTGACCATAAATTTTATCATCATAAAATAAACTTAAGTGTAAAAGCAGGAATATCTACTTATCCTGAGGATACGTTAGAAAAAGAGAAATTAATCAGAAAAGCCGAAAATTCTTTATTAAAGAATAGATGGTATTAAGGAAGGCCAATGGAAGAAGAGAAAGCATTTTATTTTGATATAATTTCAAGATCAAGTCATAAAATAGGAGCACTCTTAACTGTCATTAAAGAAGGAATATCACTTGTATTTGAGGAGACAACGGGCAAGATCAACAATTCCCAGAGAAAAAGCTTATCTATATCTAATAGAGCAGTTAACCGCTTAGTCCAGTTAATGAGTGATTTAATAGATTTTGAAAATATTGTGACTAAAAAGATAAACTTTAGAAAAGAAAAAATAAATATATACGATCTAATTAACTATGTATGTAATTTTTTTCAAGAGGAATTAGAAATTAAAAATATTTGTTTAGAGAATAGGTTATCTGATAGTTTAGCTTTAGTTTATGCTGACCGTGATAAGACTTTAAGGGCTATAATAAATCTCATAGAAGATATTCTTAAATTTACTCCTGCAGGCAGTAAAATTTATATTATAGGTACCGAGAATAATTCTATTGAGGTTTCAATAAGAAGTGAAAGTATAATTAAGAATCTTGCGAGTTGCAATGAGTCCTCAGGGTTTGACGAAACTATAGAAAGTTTATTAAAAAAAGAAAAACTACCATTGAATATAATTATTGCTAAAGCTTTAATAGAGTCGCAAGGTGGTAAAACCCGGTTGTTTAGAGACAAAAATAGCAGAAACGAAGTTATTTTTAACATCCCTAAATATATAAGCGAATAGAAAATAACCTTAAGATGGAGAGTAAATATATATTATGAAGCTAACTGTTATTATACCAGTCTATAATGAGGCCAATACTATTTTGGAGATTTTGAAGCGGGTGAAAAGAGTAGATTTGGAAGGAATGGAGAAAGAAATTATTATTGTTGATGATTGCTCTAGTGATGGAACAACAGAGATATTGCAAAAACAGGTAAATAGTTCGCAAACTAAAGTATTTTATCACCAGAAAAATCAGGGAAAAGGAGCCGCTCTGCGTACCGGTTTTAAGTATATAACGGGAGACATTGTTATAATACAGGATGCAGATTTGGAATATGATCCTGAGGATTATGTTTTTTTGATAGAACCTATTAAAAAGGGTGTAGCTGATATAGTCTATGGTTCTAGACTTTCTGGTGGTAGGGTACAGAGGGTGTATATGTTTTGGCATAAAGTTGGTAATAGATTAATAACTCTTATTGCTAATGTGTTATATAATAATACCCTTACTGATATAGAGACAGGTTATAAAGTCTTTAGAAGAGAAGTTCTGCAGAATTTAAGGCTTAAATCTAATGATTTTTGTATAGAACCTGAGATTACAGCAAGGGTATTCAAAAAGGGATACAGGGTATATGAGGTCCCGATATCTTATTATGGTAGAACTTATAAAGAAGGCAAAAAAATTACCTGGAAACATGGTTTTGGTGCTATATGGACACTTATAAAATATAGATTTATAAATTAAGATGAAGATTTTATTAATCAAACCATATAATGTAAGTGATCATATTCAACCTTCGTTAGGCTTAGGTTATTTAGCTACGGCCTGTAGAAATAACAATGATGTAGCAATTCTTGATTGTATTAAAGAAAACTTAAAAATAGATGGTTTAATTGCTAAAATTAATGATTTGAATCTGGACTTAGTAGGGTTTCAATGTTATACATTTGATTTGCCATTTATAAAAGAAGTTCTAAAGAGATGTAAAAGTCTTAAAAAGAATATAATTACTGTAATAGGCGGTCCTCACCCTTCAGCAGTACCCAGGGAAAGTTTTGAATATTTCAAGGATAATCTGGATTTCATCTTTGTCGGAGAAGCAGAGATAGGTTTACCTTTGTTAATACAGAAATTAGAAGATAATTCATTCATTGATTTTTCAGAAATACCCGGCTTAGCTTACAGAGAAAATAATCAGATACATATAAATAGACAAGTATTTATTGACGATTTGGATAGCTTGGGTATGCCGTCTTGGGATTTGATTCATCCTGAGCAATATCCTGAGTGTCAGCATGGTGCTTTTTTCAGGAAATTTCCAATAGCTCCAATTACAATTACTCGCGGATGTCCTTTTAACTGTACTTTTTGCGCGGGAAATATTGTCGGGGGCAAGAAAATAAGAAGACACAGCATAGATTTTATGCTTAAGCAAATAAAATATCTATACGATAATCACAATATAAGAGAATTCCATATCATTGACGATAATTTTACTTTTGATAAGAATGACGCAAAGGAGTTTTTAAGGAAACTTATCGGATTAAATTTAGATATAAGCTGGGCGGTTCCTAATGGTATACGCGTTGATACTTTGGATGAGGAACTTTTGGGATTAATGAAGAAAAGCGGTCTTTATTTAATCTCTTTAGGTATAGAGTCTGGTTCTGATAGAATTCTTAAGCTAATGAAGAAAGGCACAACACTCAAAGGGATTCGTGAGGGTATCAATTTAATTCATAAATTTAAGATGCAAACAGCTGGATTTTTTATTATTGGTTTTCCTACAGAGACCAAAGAAGATATAAAAAAAACGATTGATTTTTCCCTGGACCTGGGTTTAATTAGAGCCAATTACTTTGCTTATCTGCCTTTTCCAGGTACTGATAGCTATAATGAGTTAAGATTAAACGGAGAATTAGGTAATGTTGATTGGGAAAATTTTTATTTTATGAGTGTTCCATATGCACCCAAGGATTTCGACAGGAAACAGATTAGAGCCTTGCAACGTTATGCCTTTTTCAGATTTTATATAAGACCACACATAATATGGAAAAATATTTTAGGTATTAAATCTTTTAGACATTTTAAGTTTCTTCTTAAGAGATTTTTTCATTGGATAGTCATGAATTAGTGATATTAGGCATTGATAAATTCATTCCGTATATAGGATGTATCTAAGATAATGGAGCGCAAAAAAAAGCTTTCTGTAGATAAAAAGAAAAAGATTGAATTTTTCAGACCAATTTTTCCTGAGTGGCTCTTACTTATTCTTTTTACCTTTTGGGTATGGCAGGTAATAAGACATTACTTTTCTAATTTTCCGCTGGATTTGGACTCTTTAGTAACTAAAATATCAAGTGTTTTTTCAGCGATACAATTTTCTAAAAACACCCTTCTTTTATGGGGGCAGTATATAGTTACCTTAACGATTTTCTGTTGGTTGTTATTTTTAGCCTTTGGTTTAGGAAGAAAAATATTAAGATGGTTAAAAATTGATTTTATTTCTTTTATAGAAGAAATATGTTTCTGTTTGGGTATAGGATGGGGAATATTAGCATATTTAGGATTGTTGTTTGGAATTTTGGGTTTATTGAAAGCATGGCTTTTTGTTATATTATTTTCATTAATAAGTATTCCTGCAATATTTGAGTTAAAAGATTTTATTCTTTGTGTCCGTAATAGGAGACAAGATAAATTAAAATTTTCTGTTTCTAAATTCGGAGTAGTCAATTTTGCTTTTATTCTAATTCTCGGAATTAGTCTGGTAATTAATTTCATAAATGCTTTCTTTCCGGAAGTATTTTATGATTCTTTGGTTTATCATTTAGGGGCCCCGAGTTTTTTTATTCAGGAGGGAAGGATAACCAATGTTCCTTTCGAGGTTCATTCCAATCTTCCTTCTAATATGGCTATGCTTTATACTTTTTCTCTTTTATTAAAAGATGAAATTTTAGCAAAATTAATTCATTTTTCATTTGGACTATTGACTGTTCTGGGGATTATTGCTTTTTGCCGTAGATTTTTTAGTGTTAAGATTGGTATTATCAGTGCAGTAATTTTTTATACAGTTCCGATGGTAGCAATGAATAGCTGGACAGCAGCGGTAGATGTAGGCCTGACTTTTTTTGAATTTCTGGCTTTATATGCTCTAATCGTTTGGATAAACCCGCAAGATGAATTTACACAAAAAGGTACTATTGCCCCCTGGTTAATTTTATCAGCAATTTTGTGTGGAGTAGCTATAGGGACTAAGTACACGGCTATATTCTGCTTCATGATGCTTAGTGTTTTAATAGTGATTCAGATATATTATAAAAGAAAACAACAAATTAAAGCTGATCTAAAACCTATACTTGTTTTTACAGGTATTAGCATTTTGGTATTTTTACCATGGGTATTAAAAAATTTATATTTTACAGGAGATCCCGTTTATCCTTATTTAGCGAGTCTGTCATCTGAGGGAGCTCATCTCAGGAAATTTTTGACAGCAGCTCGGGAATATTTTGCAAGTTTTAAGGATTATTTAATACATCCATGGTCATTAACTATGCAGGGGAACACAAACGCTTCTTTTATCGGGCCTGTTTTTCTTGTTTTTGCTCCGTTACTATTTTTATTTAAGAATAAGGATAAAATAACAAAGATTTTATTAATCTATTTGGTAGGGTTCTGGTTTCTCTGGAGCCTTTCTACAAAGATGTTGCGGTTTTTTATGCCGGGGTTGGCTGTTTTCAGTATTCTTATTGTGGTTTGTATTTTTAATGCTGATTTTAATAAAATTTTCAAAACAGCTACTTTATCAATCGTGGGTTTTTTATGCATGGTGAATCTATACTGGTCATCTTCTATACTTTATAATCAAGATGGTTGGAAGGTTGTTGCCGGTAACTTAACAAAAGAAAGCTATTTGTCTCGTCCTCACATTGGATATCCTGCCCCTTATTTTAAGGTTGCTGATTATATTAACAAAAATTTACCTTCTGATACAAGGGTTTTATTAATCGGTGAGTGTCGTGGGTACTATGTAGAGAGAAAATTCCTGGCAAGTTCCGTTTATGACAAAAATCCAGTAGTTGAGTGGGTGAAGGATTCTCCTGATGCCGAGAGTATACTCTTAAGGATGCAAAAAGAAAATATAACCCATATTTTATTTAATGGACCTGAAGCCAATAGGCTTGACAAAGGGTATAAAATTTTTTACTGGAATGAAAAACAATTCGGAATATTTAAGGAATTCTGGGAAAAGTATCTCAGACAAATTTATACTCACAATGGCGTATATCTGTATGAAATCGCCATAAAATGAATAAGAGGGTTAAGTATAAATGACTAATGGTAAATCTAATGATTCAGAAAAAAGTAAAGCTCCAAGCTTATTATTAATAATCTTGTTGGAAGAGCTAATTTTATTATTAAACGCTGCCTTAAAAACATTCCGGTTGTATTCAAGAAAACACCCCTCTTTTTTAGAATCTCTTTCAAAGCTTAAACCAAAATTTGACGATTTGTTTGAGGCCGAGGATGTTATAGAAATGGTAGTAAAAAAGGATAAGTTATTATTTAGAGATGAAATAGTCGGTCAAGATAATACTACTATTAAAGTATTTACCGATTTATTATATTATCTGGGCATACAGAGTGTGTTTTTTCGAAAAGGGCTGAGCGAAGAAGACATTAGTAACTTCTTAGAGATTATTGTAAAGAATCCTGATGAAGTAATGAGTATTGGTGGTGTCAATGTATTGTTTAATGAGAAAAAAAGCTCCTTTATAGAAATTAAAGAAAGAGAAAAATTGGATATTATAAAAGAGGAAGATTTAGTTAGTAAGGAAGAAATCCCTGAAGCTGCCGAGTTATCCGAGGAAGATGCCTTAAAAGAATATTTCCAACGACAAGAAGCTCAATCAACGAAGGTTTTAGATAAAGTTTTTTATATACTTACCGAAAGTCCTAGTAAATTTGCTAAGTTTTTGATTGAATTAAATAAAAGTTCTCCGGACAAACTTGTTACTCTTCTTAACGTGATAGAAAAAACGGCTCAGAATATCAACCAAAAATATTCTGATGAAAGGCGACACTACTATAAAAAGTTAACGGACGCCATTAATTTTTTGCCTGATGAAATCAAAATCCCTTTAGTAACCGAGAAATTACTTTCGCGGATTGATACTGATTCTTCAAATACAGGTGCTAGCATTATTAGACAGTTTAGCACATCTGATTTAGTAGGTATTTTCTATGGTAAAATTACAAAGGAGAACATCCCTTTAACACAAATTAAAAATGTGTTAAATGAAGTACCTTCTTTAGGAGAAGACAAAAAAGCTGAAATTATATCGGGTCTCAAGGCAAGACAGACTGAACCTCAGCAGGCAATAGATTCCATGTCTATCATCACTGAAAGAGGGACAGAAGAACTTGATGCTCTTTCTTTGGCTGATTTAGAGAGTAAAATCCCAGAGTTAAGTACATATACTAAAGAAGAAATTGAAAAAATAGAGACTTTAACCAAAATTTGCAGTAAAGATGACGTGATGTCTTCTACCACTAATATATTATTGGAAGTATTACCTACAATATCTGAAATTAATATTTATCTAAGATTTATTGATATGTTGCAGGATTTTTTAGAGATATATCTATCGAAAGATAAATTTATTTCTGCTTTAAGGATATTGAAAATTTTTAAGGAAGAGTTAAATAAACGCGAGCAACAAAACTTAGAATATATAGAGAAGTTAGAGACAGCGATTAAAGAAGCAGCGGGTGAAAGCAAGATTTATAATCTAATATTGACTCTTGAGGATTTAGATAAAGATTCTAAAGAGTTTGAAATAATTAATTCTTATTTGGAATTATTAAGTGAAGATGCGATTAATATTTTGCTTGTAATATTAGGGAAGGAAGAAAGAAGGATTATTCGCAAGTTAATAGTCCAGGTCCTTATAGATATCGGCCAAAAACATATAGAGGTTTTTGCACATAGACTTAGTGATGAAAGATGGTATCTGGTTAGGAATATCGTATCTATCTTTGGAGAAATTAGGGATGAAAAAGCGATCGATTATATGAAACCTATACTACATCATCGGGATCCACGAGTTCGTAGTGAGACTATTCGTTCATTAGGATTGATAGGTGGGGAAAAATCAGCAAAACTTCTCATAATTGCTCTCAAAGATAAAAATAAAGAGTTAAGGCAGAAGGTCATAAGATGGTTAGGGGAAATGGGGGAATCGGTAGCTATCCCATATTTTGCTAAAATTTTGCGAAAAGTAGATATCTTGAGTCGTATGTATAATATAAAAGAAGAAGCTATTAAATCTTTAGAAAAAATTAATTCTCCTGAAGTAATCCCAATCCTGGAGGAACTATCACAAAAAAAATGGTTTCAGTTTAGCGCCAAGAGTAAAAATCTGCGCAGTTTAGCGGGAGAAATACTAAAAAAAATTAAGGGATAGGTTATTATGGATAAATCTTTTTTTATGAAACAAAACCTTAGGGAGAAAGCAAGAAAGTTTATATTTCAATTTGTTACTGTATTAAAAAGCAAGCGGCTGTATCCTAAGAATTATCCGCCTCTTTTAGAGTCAATTAGTGTATTATATGAGATTTTATTAGAATTAATTGGTCAAGAGCCAGAAATTACATTTAACATAATCGGCGAAGAGATAATTTTTGTTAATATGCCTCTAATTCCTTTAGTTAAAGATGAAGTTTTATACCGTAATTTCATAGATGAGTTGAGAGAAAAGAATATTACAGGTATATGTTTTCTTAGAGGATTAAAAGAAGAAGAATTAAAAATTTTTATTTCCTTAATGACAACAGACGTAAAAGTCCTATTTGAAAAAGGCGGTTTGACCCAGATATTGGGCGAAGAGAATGTTATGCATATCACCGTTCATAGGGTCATAGTAGCTGCTGCTGCGGAACAAAAGAAGAAGTTGCTCGGTGAACTTTTTTCTCATGAGAAAAGAGAAAAAGGAAGAAAAATTTTCTTTGAAGGCATTGAGACAATCAGTAAAGTCATGCAGGATGCAAAATCAGGGGAGAAGATTAATGTTAAAGGTCTACAGAAGATTGTCCACTTAATGATTGATAATATCTTTCTAGATAAAGCGGTTTTACAAGGATTAACTACCATTAAGAATTATGATACCTATACTTATAACCATTCTGTAAATGTAGCTATTTTTTGCCTTGCCTTGGGATCTGAATTATCCTTAAATAGAGCACAATTAAGCAGTTTAGGTATAGCGGCGATTTTGCATGATGTAGGGAAGGTGAAGATTCCCACAAGGATTACCCAAAAACCAGGTTTATTAACAGAAGAAGAATGGAAAATTGTTAGAAATCATCCATTTGAAAGTGTAAAGATATTAAGTGATATCGGTGGCATAGATGACCTGGCTATGGTAGTTGCTTTTGAGCATCATATGGGTTATGATTTAAGCGGTTATCCAAAGGTCGAAGCTCCCAGAGATCTGCATATATTTTCCAGAATAGTCTGTATTGCTGATTTCTATGATGCAACCACTACCTTCAGAATTTACCATAAACCTATTTTACCTGATAAGGCAGTAAGTCTGATTATAAAAAAAAGCGGTTCTTATTTTGATCCTCTTTTTGTAAAAGTTTTTATTAATATGATAGGGGTTTTCCCTATAGGGACACTTGTACGGTTGAATACAGGAGAGATAGCAGTAGTATATCGCGGTAACAAAAATGATCTCCTCCGGCCTAAGGTAATTGTTGTTGAACCAGGAGACCATAATCCCGTAGAAACCCTGGATGTTTCCAAGATGATAGATTTAACAGAAATAGATGAACAGACAAGAACTTTTAAGAGAACTATTGTTGAGACCCTTGATCCTCTTAGATATAATGTTGATGTAACAAAATATTTTTAATTTAAAAAGGAGGAAGAAAATGGGAAATAGAAAATGGCCAATTGTAGTATTAGTTTTACTTTTTTTGGGCGTATGTTTACTATATGCACAGGAAGAGCCTGAAGTATCTCAGAAACAGGTAGAAGAAGTTCAGGTTCAAGAGGCGGAAGTTCAAGATGAGATAGAAGAGCCTGAAGCTGTTCAAGATGAGCAGGACGAAGGATCTCAAGTTCAGACGGAAGAAATAGAGGAAAAGGTAGAAGTGCCTCAAGAAGGTTTACCCGAGACAGAAGAAGATTTAATTGAAGAGGCGTATGTACAACCTGTGGTTGATTTACAAGGATTTATTGAAGATTTAACGAGTAAGAAGAAAAAAACCCGGCTCCAGGCGATTGAAACCTTAGCTGAAATAGGAAACAATGAAGCAGTATATGCTTTAACCAGTACTGTTCTAAATGACAAAAATGAGGCGGTTAGAATGGCTACAGTTAAAGCTTTGGGAAAAATCGGCAATATAGAGGCTACATCCAGCCTGGTTTTGGCATTAAAAGACAAAAAAAAGGATATCCGAATAGAAGTAATAAGCTTATTGGCAGCGATAGGTAGTGATTCCATAGTGCCTTCTTTGGTTGAATTATTAACAGATAAAGATATACGGATAAGAATTTCTGTAATAAATACTTTAGGTGCCATAGGAGGGAATTCTGTTATCGAGCCTCTAATAGAGCTACTACGTGATAAGAAGCCGGAAGTAAAGATAACGGCAATAAACGTATTAGAAGCATTAGGGGATCCATCCTCTGTTCCCCACTTAATTGAGCTTTTAGAGGCAGAAAAAGAAGAAGAGGTTAAAATAATCCTGATTAAAACCCTATCATCGATTTCAGATAGGAAAGCGATTCCTGTTCTTAACAGGATGGTGGTTTATGAGAGTAAAGAGATCCAGCAGGCTTCTCAGGATGCTATAATTAAAATAATAAATAATAATAAATAGAAATCAATATTTATCTTGACAGATACTATTTTTTGATGATATATTACTATGATATGTCAAATTTGGGTTAAATTCCCGGATAAATCAATTAATTAAAGTTTATAAGAGGAGGAAGCCGTGGGAAAGAAGAAAAATAAAATATATATTCTTGATGTAACTAATCGGGATGGCGTGCAGACATCAAGGATTTGTTTGTCAAAATTAGCTAAAACCATTATTAATCTATACTTGAATGAAATGGGGGTTTATCAAACTGAGTTTGGATTCCCGACTACTCACCATGAGTCTAATTATTTGAATGCAAACATTGAATTAGCCAAAATGGGAGTACTTTCTCCGATTATCCTGGAAGGCTGGTGCAGGGCGATTGTGCCTGATATTGAATTAGCTACAAAATTAACAAAGGTTGAGCATCTTAATCTCTCAATTTCGACTTCTCAACAGATGCTAACGCATAAGTTCAAGGGAAGACTGGATAAAAAAGGAGTTATTAATGAGATGACTAAAGCGGTGGATGAGGCGAGAAAAAGAGGTATTAAGACTATAGGGGTAAATGCAGAGGATGCTTCCAGGACAGATATGGATTATTTAATAAAATTCGCTTCAGCGGCTAAGGATCACGGAGCTGACAGAATAAGATATTGTGATACTTTAGGGTATGATGACCCTTTCGCAATTTATGAGAGGATAAAAACATTAGTCCAGAAGGTGAAATTACCTGTAGAATTGCATTGCCATAATGATTTAGGTATGGCTGTTTCTAACTCGGTTGCCGGTGCAAAAGGAGCAATTGACGGGGGTGTTGATACGTATATAAATACAACAATAAATGGCATTGGTGAAAGAGCAGGGAATGCTGACCTGGTGGCTGTGGTTTTGGCTCTAAAAAAAGCAAGCGGCTTAAAAGATAACTATGGAACTCTTGTTCATAAGATAGACCTTAGAAAAACCTGGAAAATTTCCAAATATGCTTCTTATGCTTTTGGCATTCCGATTCCGTTGAAACAGCCAGGGGTTGGGGCTAATGCTTTTGCTCACGAATCAGGTATTCATGCGGATGGGGCGTTAAAGGACAGAAGAAATTATGAATTATATGATTTTGAAGAATTAGGAAGAGGCGAGCCTGAAATAATTGAAACAGGCAGGATGATTACAACTGGAGAATACGGAGGGATTAAAGGCTTCAGAAATGTATATGGTAAATTGAAAGTAAAATTTGATACTGATAAAGAAACGGCTGAGGTTTTAGAATTAGCCCGTTATGCTAATATCCAGACGCAGAAACCTTTAGTGACAGAAGAACTTATGTTTATTGCCAAATACCCAAAACAGGCGAGGAAAATTCTTACTGTATCACCTGTTTTGATTAGATAGTTAGATTAGGGAGAAATGAATAAGTGACATATAGAATAACGCTAATTCCCGGTGATGGAATAGGTCCTGAGATTAGTGAGGCAACAAGACGTGTGATTGAAGCCACAGGTGTTGATATAATATGGGAAAAAATAGATGCAGGAACAGGGGTTATAGAAAAATGCGGAACCCCGTTACCGGATGAAGTGCTAAATTCAATCAGAAAAAATAAGATAGCGATAAAAGGTCCAATAACTACTCCTGTAGGTAAGGGATTTAGAAGTGTAAATGTAGCAATGCGTCAGAAACTGGACCTTTTTGCTTGTGTGCGTCCTTGTAAATATTATCAGGGTGTAAGGACAAGATACCAGGATATTAATTTGGTTGTGATAAGAGAAAATACCGAGGATTTATATGCGGGAATTGAGTTTAAGGAAGGAGCCAGTGAAACCAGGAAACTGATAGAATCAATTGAAGCACTAAATGATGTTGAAATTAGACAGGATTCAGGAATCAGTATAAAGCCGATTTCTATTGATGCATCCAGAAGAATTGTAGATTTTGCCTTCCAGTATGCCAGAAAATATTCAAGAAAGAAAGTAACAGCCGTGCATAAAGCGAATATTATGAAATTTACTGACGGGTTATTTTTGGAAGTCGCAAGAGAGGTAGCAAAAAAATATACAGACATAGAATTTGAGGACCGTATCGTTGATAATATGTGTATGCAATTAGTCCAGAAACCCGAGATCTACGATGTTTTAGTCCTGCCTAATTTATATGGAGACATAATTTCGGATTTGTGTGCCGGTTTGGTAGGCGGACTTGGTGTGGCTCCGGGAGGCAATATTGGTACAGATATAGCTCTATTCGAACCAACCCATGGATCGGCGCCGAAATATAAGGGAATGAATAAGGTTAATCCGATTGCGATGATGCTCTCAGGAGTAATGATGTTGAGACATATCGGTGAAAAAGAGTGCGCAGAGAACTTAGAGAATGCCATCGCTTATATTATTAAAGAAGGTAAAAATGTTACCTATGATATGAAGCCTGATAGGGAGGACCCTACAGCAGTTGGAACTTCCAGGGTAGCAGATGCTATAATTGATAAATTGAAGAAAGGTTAATTTTAGGTATATAACAGATGCAGGCAAAAGTAACTGTTATTGGTAGTGGTTTTGTAGGAGGGACAACAGCATACGGTATTGTTCGCAAAGATTTGGCTGATGTGGTACTTTTGGATATAATAGAAGGAATTCCTCAGGGAAAAGCTCTGGATATAATGCAGGCAGCGGTAGTAGAAGGGTTTAATCGTAAGATTATAGGTTCCAACAATTATGAGGATATTGCCGGATCGGATATTGTGATGGTAACCGCAGGGGTGGCTCGAAAGCCCGGGATGTCAAGGTTAGACTTGATTAAAAAGAATGCCGGTATAATTAAAGATGTAACTGAAAATATAGTTAAGTATGCTCCTGAATCTATTATTTTAATGGTAACAAACCCTCTGGATGTTATGACCTATCAGGCTTTTAG
Source organism: Elusimicrobiota bacterium (assembly GCA_030673425.1). Lineage (GTDB taxonomy): Bacteria > CAYTYR01 > UBA6262 > DAOVJB01 > DAOVJB01 > DAOVJB01. The sequence continues at coordinate 15,217 of DAOVJB010000011.1, forward strand.
GATTTCAGGATTTAATCATAAGAAAGTTTTAGGCCAGGCGGGAGTGCTGGACAGCGCACGTTTCTCTTATTTTATCAGTAGCGAGCTGG
>DAOVJB010000117.1 GCA_030673425.1 Elusimicrobiota bacterium
ATCTCTGCCTAATATGGTATTAAATGAAGATTTTACTAACTCAACACTATTTTCGGCTTTGATGAGTGCCTGCTCTGCATTTGCCAATTGCACTTCGGTTCTCAAAAGGTCAATGTTTGAAACAGTACCGGCATTGTAAAGACCTCTTACAGTCTCAAGATGAGCCCTCATCTGCCCTACTGCATCCTGGCAGACCTTTTTAAACTTCTCTGCCACTAATATTCCAAAGTAAGCTTCCTTAACCTGTAAGATTAAATTCTGCTTTGTTTCTTCATAATTATATTTTGCAGCTTCTAAATTATTTCTGGCTTGTTTATTTAAGGAAAATATCTTACCCCCTGTAAAAAGTGGCTGCTGCACTACAGCCTGGGTATTATACATATCGTCATCACCAACTTTTATAGATAGGGCCTGTGAGGTAAGAACACCTGCGTTCAAATCTAAACTCGGTGGGTCGTTTAAATGAATATAGGAAGATTCTGCTTTAAGTTTGGGCAAAAACAAAGTCTTTGCCTCCCAGCTTTTCTCTTTGGCGCCGGTTATTTTTTCTGAGGCGGCTTTTAATCCGTAATTATTCTCTAAGGCTATATTAACACTTTCTTCCAAAGTAAGTACCCCGGGGATTACTTTAGTTTCTTCAGCATAAGAATGTGTAGATAAAAAAAGTGATAAAACAAGAATAATCGTGTATTTCACTTGTAAGCCTCTCTTAATTACCTATCTCTGGCTATCCCTGTAAAGTATATTTTCAAAAGCATAGGGAGCTTTTCTGCAATTGGATATTTTCTTCCTTCTATCTGCCACATATAGACGAGCCCATTAAGTATATTTGTCAAAATCCCGACTGCACCTTTAACATCTATTTTCTTTATCCGGCCTTTGGCTATACCCTGGCGGAATACCTCTTCCATCTTATTGATGTGTTCATAGTAATGATCAAAGTATCTTTTCTGAATTCTCTTTTGAAATTCACTCTGTTCATGAATTAATATTCCAATAAGGCTTGAGTTATCCTCAAAAAACTTCAAATATGTTTCTATCGCTTTTTTTATCTTATCCAGCGGCTCTTTTTCTTTTGCCATCGCTTCCAGCACTAAATCCTTTAAACTTTCTAATCCCCTGTCAACAACGGAAAGAAAAAGGCTCTTTTTATCTTTAAAATACCGGTAAACCGTACCTTTTCCTAAACCTGCCAGATTCGCTATTTCATCAACATGGGTACGGGCAAATCCCTTTTTAGAAAAGACACCAGATGCAACATCAAGTATCTGTTTTTGTCTCATCTGGATAAGTTCTTTTCTCTTTGCTTTATCCGCAATTCTCATTTTATAACTTCCTATTGAATTTAAATGGACTGACCAGTCCGTCCATTATAAATATACACTACATCTTATCGCGAGTCAAGGGAATTCTGTCAAGAAACTTCTAAAGAAATTTCCAGAGGAATGTCAATTACCGGCTGACTTCATTCTTTCACCACACTAATGCCGTCCGATAAATATCCGAAATATGTCCGTCTTAGTTCTTGCCTCGAATAAAATATCGCTATCCGCCCAACCAGTCTTGGGTGGTCATATTATTCTAATTCAGTCCCCTCATTTAACAAATCAATATATCTGTTAAAGAGATATTTGCGGTTTCGTTTCTTGTCTGTTTTTTCAGTTATTATATTTAAATCTACAAATTTTTTAATTATACCCTTTGCGGCATTATACGATATTCCACAAAGCTCTTTCGCCTTATTAACTGAAAAAACAGGATAAATATACATCTTTTCCAAAAGCTGTATCGCTTTATTAGAATATCTTGGCATTGAATTGTGGATTGAATCTGTGGTTCTCTTCTGCAAGTCTATAATTTTATTAGACAGCTCAACTACATTATCCGAAGTCTCAGCGATGCCTCTCAAGAAAAATTCAAGCCACTCCTCCCAATTGCCCGAATTACGAACTGCCATAAGTTTATTATAATATTCCAATTTGTTTTTCTTGAAGTAGTAACTTAAATACAGCAGTGGTTTAGAAATTACATTATTTGCACACAAAAGAAATGTTATCAATAATCTGCCTATTCGGCCATTTCCATCTAAAAATGGATGAATTGTCTCAAACTGAGAATGGATTAAGCCGCACTCTATTAATATTGGATATGTTTTCTCTGCATGTAAATACTTTTCGAAACAACCCAAAGCTTCTTTCATTTCAAAAACAGGCGGAGGAACAAAAGCCGCATTTGAAAGAGTGCATCCCTTCGGCCCTATCCAATTTTGACTTTTTCTAAACTCTCCTGGTTCCCTGTGTTTTCCGCGGACATTGGTTAAAAGTATTTTATGTATTTCTCTAATAAGTCTTAATGACAGAGGTAACTCCTCAATCCTGTTTAACCCATGATTCAGAGCATCTATATAGTTTAAAGTAACCTTAACATCATCATCATCCTTACCAGATAAAACATCTTCTTCCTTTTCTAACACATCGGAAAGTGACGCTTGTGTTCCCTCGATTTGAGAACTCAAAACAGCTTCTTTTTTAACATACATTGCAACGAACAATTCAGGATTAGGAATACTTTTTAATACGCCGGTTAATCTACCTATCCTCTGGTCTGCTTTGGAAAGTATATTAATTAGTTTTGAATCAAATCGAATAGCAGGCTCAGGTGGCAATGCCTTAGGAATAAACGCCTTATAGGCTAATTCGCCATATAATTGCTTTACATAATTACCGGCTCTTTCAGTGCCCATATCTTTACCTCCAACTAGTATATTGCAGTTTAGGTGCTTTATATGCAACAATTATAACATTATTGCTGTATATTGCAATAACAATTCTGTTATTTCATATTAAGCTAGTAAACCGCAACAAATATTGCGTTGTTTCAGTATAATTCAATAATGACACCTTGCAAGCTGCCATCCTCCATGCCCCTTTTCCGTTATTGGATAACTCTATCGGCTGCCTTCAAACTCGCGTAGCTCACGCAGGGCATCGTTTATTGTGGTCCAGTTGACATAAAAGCGCTTAGCAAGTTCGCTAGTGGATATAGAATCAATTTCTTCGCCATTAGCTTCGAGAAAAGCCTTTATTATCAACAGAAATTTTAAACGCATAGAACGCTCATTGTCTGTATTTGGCGCGATAATATCAGATGCAATTGAAAAACTATCTCCCGAAACATCCACAAGCTCTACCCATGCGTCTTTACCATAGAAAAATCGTACAGTTATAAGATTGTAACGGGACTCCAGTCGCTTTAAGCTTTTTATGACCTGTCTTCTTAAAGCAGAGTCACTCCACAAATCCGGCATACCCAAGCTTATCCCCATAGACTCCAGGTCTATAAAAAACTCTTTCTTATTTATGGCCTGACTATGCGCCATAAGTATAAGATAAAAGTCCATGGAACGTTCATCTTGACGCGTGAGCATCCGGGGAAAATACTTTTTATCCTCAAGCAATGCTTTAGGAACATTTATAGTTTCAGCTATATTCTCTGTATATAAAGGCCTGGGAAGCTGCTTTATTTGTGGCTTAGTAGATACAGGCAACAATTCGAGTCTTAAGAGTTTTATTTTAGCAAGCCCTGGAGAATCTATAAGCGTGGCAGACTCAAAATTCCCTCTCAAAGCAGAATTAGACCAGTTTGTACTACCCTCAACGACATAACGGCTATCAACGATTATAAGTTTATCGTGCAGCCTCCGATTCGCGGGCATAAGATGAATAACGCAACCGGCATCTTCCAATCTCTTTAATTCCGGATTCTCGATAAGCCTAACTTTTTCTTTGTCCACATCTCTGAAACGGGTATTTAAGTATAAAGTAACACTAACGTTCCTGGCTCTTGCCTCATGCAAATCATTAAGCAGAAGCCTTATGGGATTTCTATTCCTTGTGCCTAAACTTATATTGTACATAGAAATGACTATAGATTCAGCGGCTCCATCTAAGAGTTCGATTAGCGCAGGTTCATAGGCACGACCTGATATATCCTTAACTTGCGCTGATGTAAAATCTTCCTGAGCACATAAAGAGGGAACGCATAAAAATACGCAGGTTGTGAGGAGTATAACGAGGAAAGGAGTAGCTTTTTTCATTCAAATTAGCGATGTTTTAAAATTATATAAATTCCTAAACCGGGAGGGGGACATGTCCCTATTTATGTCCCTATTTTCCACCCGAAGTAATAAGAACCGGCCCCTTTTGCACGATAATTTTGTAGGGGTGGATCCCTGTATCCACCCGCTAACCGATATTTTATTAGTATTGTGTCCCCTGATTTCCCCGGCATATTTTAATAGAACCGTCCCCTTTTTCCTCCTGTTGGTAGCCGACTTTTTCTTCAAACATCCATCTCCCTTTTGTATCGATAGGGAACCTTATGATCGGATCGGCTATTTACTCCTATTCAACCTTCTTGCCGAAAGCTTCTTCCAGATGCTATCTGCAAGTTTTATTTCTTTATCAGTGAAGCCATATCCTTTTTTCAGAATTTGGTCATTGGTGGTTTTCAGAATTTCATCAATGCTTTTCTTTTCCCGCATCATTTGGTCAATTTGATGAAGTAGGACTTCATTTTCCTCTTTGTAAGGAAGAATGATTTTTTCGGTTTCACTGGGCATGAGTTCTAAAACGCCACCACCATAGGAACGACCTGAGATTTCAGAAAATGCCAG
>DAOVJB010000158.1 GCA_030673425.1 Elusimicrobiota bacterium
ATCTGTTGGCAAATTCATGGATAAAGTTCTTGACCTGCGGTTCTGCATTCCATAAACTCGCCATTACTGCTAAGCGCACTGCCACAAAAAGCGCATCTCCGGGGATAACTCCTTCCAATTCACTTAACCAGTTAAAAGGTGCATTTTTAAACTTTTTCCAATGTTCCGCGTCTTTTGCCTGGTTGAGCATTATCCGAATCACCTTTTCTTTTTCATAGCTTCTGTCTTTGGGCCTAAAGTCGCTTGTGCTCTCTAATAAAGCATTTATTATCTCTGGCCCTACCAGTAAATTAGAATGAGCGGTTAAAAATTCAATCAAAAACATACTTGGCTTTTCGGGGTATCTCCCACAAATAGCTCCTTTGTTCTGCTCTTTCCCCAACGCCTCCTTTAATTCCAAAGAAATATGTTCGACCATCTTCTCAAAAAAAGTATACCATTTCTTCAAAATCTTCAAAACCTCTGTGTTCGTAAGAAAACATCTACGGCTTATAAGATAGATGTCTTCCATTTCTTTATTGGCATCCAAACCTATACCATAAAGCCCTTTAATTATTCCTGTGATAATCTGCATATCGTCAAGACTCTGGATAACATCATCTTCCTCTTCGGTTTCATTCCATGGACAACCTACATAACCATGAACATTCTTAAGTCTTCTCACCGCATACAGTATGCCCACAGGATTACATCCTGCCCTATATCCGGTTACTGTTATACTGCACACTAAAGCCAGCCAGTTTTCATCCCTTAGCAACCCGTTACGCCAAAGCTGATAAAACTCTCCCTGGTGCTGCGCATGTAAACCTGCCCTGTATCTGAAAAACTTATCTATTACTCCTTTACGCTCCTCCCCCTTCATCATCCCTGCTACAGTAATACAGTGAAGATTTATTATGGTATCCTCTACGGGCTGGCCAATGCCTATAGCTTCAAGAAAACCCCTATAATCACAATAGTCCTCATATCTTATGGCATACCTGCCAATATCTTCTCCAAGCTCATATTTAAACTCCGAATAAACAGCCTTGTCTATTCTCTGTAAAGCCTCATCTATGTTCTTTAACCCGGCGGCATCTTTACACCATTCGTTTTCTACCAGCAAAGCAATCCCTAATTCCAATTCCCGGCCAACATCAATCCCTAAATTATAAAGCCTTGTTACTATCGCTGTTACTATCTGGAAATCGCTGAAATCCCGGATGAGATTTACCTTTTCTGAAAAACGGTATTCCCAAAACCCAACCTTTTTCAATATGATAATATCTTGTAATTTACTTAATCGTATAAGCGCATCTAACGGATCATGCCCTGCAGTATAGCCTGCCACTGCTATATCGCATATCTCTTTAAACCAATTTCCATCCTGTATCAATCCCTCATCATAAAGCTGATACAATTTACCTTGATCTCCCTTATGATAACCCCCTCGGTACCAGCAAAGTTCCTCTATTACATTCGCTCTATCTGCCCCTTGCGCTACTCCTGCCAGTGTTACGCTGTGAAGGTTATTGATAACTTTCAAAGAAGGCAGATTTGGGCTCAAAATAACCCTTAAAATATTATGGTAAGCTTGATAATCTGTATATCGGGTGCTATATTGCCGTGGATTGTTTCCTAATACCTCTTTTAATTCCAAAGGAATATTCTTATCCACTTCCTGTAGGAATTCATCCAGCCTTGCCAAATCCTCTGCATTAGAAATAGCTCTGTTTCTTACTAAAGAAGGGATATTCCGTTGCAATTCTTTACCTGCATCCAACCCTATACTGTAGAGCCTTTTGACTATTTCTGCTATTATCCGTAGAGCATTATAATCTGGAATAAAATCAATATTCCGCCCTGGATCATCCCAACCGACCCCCGGAATATAAACGTCTTTCAATTCTCCTAATATTACAAATATCTTCAAGGAAGTATCTTTTGCTTGATAAGCCGTTATTGCAATATCGCATATTAGATTAAACCATTTTACCGGCCGCGCCAAGAATCCCTTACCCTCCCCTCGCAACCGGTAATAAAAATCATACAATGCTCCTTTAGAATAATTCTGTCTACAGTCTAAGAATCGCTTTATTACATCTTCTTTACTTTCTCCTTCCGCTACCCCGGCTAAAATAACTTTATGAAGCCTGCTGATATTCTCCGATGAAAACGGGTCCTTATCTATAACAACTTCTAAAATGTTACAATATGCCCGATAGTCAGAGTCGGAAAGGGAAAACGGAAGCAACAACCTTTTTTCATCTTTATTAGCTTTCCCCACCGGCGAGGCGGCGGCCGAGGAAAAACGAAATCTATCTGTGCTAATCTGCACTTTAAGAAAACTTGTGTTTATCTGCATTTTCACCGGCGAGCTGGAATTCTTGCCAATAGGGGTAATCTCAAAGTAATTGTCTTTTTTAACAAAACTGACATAATCGTTTTTTCCAAACCCGTCAGATAATCTTTTAGGTAATGAATTTTTAAGTTTAACTGGAAGTTTTAATTCAATTATGGATAAAGGCAAAGGCGTAAATTTTTCATCTTCAAAGCCATAATAAGAAGCTACTTCAACTTCTAAACCCGCTTCTTCAAATAAATCATTCCATTTTTCAACCGACTTGAAATTCCATGGTCTTGCCAATGGCACAGTCCCTGGAATTAATCGTGTTCCAATCCAATCTAAAAATGCCATTACTCCCTGCTTCTGCTCACCACTTAACTTTCGAAAGCGTTGCACAAACTCATTTCCTTCCGGGTTTAATAATTCTTCTGACCAAGCATCTTCGATAAGAAGAACTCTTCCTTCAGGATTTAATATACGGCTTATTTCTCTAAAAAACTCTATTTCTTTACCTGGATAGAGATGATGTAATCTTCCAATAATTATAATCGTGTCTGCAATGCCATTTTCAAGTCGAATATGAATACCATTTGTTGTATCTTCCATGACAAACTCCATTCTAGGATCATCGATCTTTACTCGACTATAATCAACACTGTGCGTACTAACGAATCGCTGAATTTCAGGTTGCTCTTTAAGAATACTCAATGCAATAGCTGACATTCCCGCACCTGCATCAACAACCACAGGCCCCTTAATCCTTCCTTGAATGAGTTTATTCATTAACCTTGGCTTTATTTTTCTTTTGTATGATCCATAGTAATACCAGTGAAAAGGTGTATCTAAATCTTTCTGGGAAAAATTAGTTATTCCACGATAAATTTCTTCAACAGCCTGTTCAGGATCTAAACGATTTGATAAAGCATGTTGAAGCATTTGACCAACTATCTGCATATTAAGGCCATTTCGTGAATATCGATCAGTTAAAATATCCAGCACAAAACCATAAACTTTTCTATCTGCTAATGATAAAAGTGGATTAGGATATTCAAGATTTCCTCTTTGATCCTTTTCCTCG
>DAOVJB010000075.1 GCA_030673425.1 Elusimicrobiota bacterium
AACAGCAGGGACTCTAACCCTTACTATCCATGATATTTTAGATAACACAGCTATTCTAACCATGACGTTTAATAGCGCAGAACTAAATACCTGGCACAGGAAAATCCTGAGCCTTTCTAATATTCAGGACAAAGTTGATTCTATAAAATTTAATGGAGAAAGCGGTTCCATTTATTATTTAGACAATATGGAGCTTTATGCTATAGCAAATAATGATGTGCAGGTGGAGCCTCTTCCAGGATTAAACCTTATCCAGAATTCCGGTTTTGAGGCCGGGACGCAGAATTGGCAAATTCATAATGGCAGTGTAATAGACGGCGAAGGAGTAAATGGATCAAAGGCTCTGGTGGATAATTCCAGCTATCAAATAGGCTATCAAGCCTATGTTGGCAATAATCTGGGAAGGACAAGCTTTAATGTTTCCGTTTATGCTAAGAGTTTTGATGGAGCGACGTTAGGGGTTTATTGGATAGGGTATGATTCTAACGGCACGCGTATAACTGCACGAGCTGTTGAAAGCGGGATTAATTGGAAGCAGTCTTTGACTTCAGCGTATCAGAGATATACCGGAACATTTACCCTGATTGATTCGCGTATAGATTATATTTTATTAGCCTTGTATCGCTCAAACCAGACAGGAACGATCTACATTGATGACATTTTTTTGCAGCCGTTATCATTTAAAGCTAAAATAATAGCTGCAGATACGGCAGATCCTTTAGAAATGCATTTTAGTGGTGATGCTTCTGAACACCCAACTCCAATAGTATCCTATGATTGGGATTTCGGAGATGGAGAAACAGGAGAAGGAGTAACTATAGACCATACCTTTCCCGATTATGAGAATTTCATGGTAAGTTTGACCATAACCGATGGATACGAAAGAACGGATACAGCTACGCTGACTGTGTCCCCTAACCAGGCTCCATTAGCGGTATCCGAGGCAGTGGTGAAAGGTAATTATTCCCTGGATAAAATTCCATTATATAACGAAATCTATTTTTATGGCACAGATTCTTATGACGTAGATGGGGGCGTAATTTCTTATCATTGGGATTTGGGAAATGGTGAAAGCGCGGAAGGGGATTTTGTTACCTATGTTTACCGGGAGAGTGGTAATTATACTGTTACTCTCACTGTTACTGATAACCGGGGAAAAAGCAGTAGTGCCACTTTACAATTGGTTGTCTTACCTAATTTGATCAGCAACGGGAGCTTTGAGAACGAAGATGACTGGAGTATCTATAATTCAGAGTATGCCTTTGGAGAAGGGAGAGATGGCACACGGGCGTTAATGAATAATAGCGATTATGGATTTGCTGTTCAAAAATATATAGGGAATCAACTGGAAAGAGCCACACTTGAGCTCTCATTATATGCCAGAAGCAGTGATGGGGCAAAATTAGGGGCCGTCTATCAGGGATATGATGCTGGCAATAATCTGGTTGGTAGAGCAACTATTTCAGCTTTTAAGATTGACTGCGGAGAACCTTCGATTGCAGGGCATGCGAAGTATTATACTACATCACCGCCGCCGGATACGGACGGCGACGGTATGCCGGACCCATGGGAGACCCAGTATGGTCTAAATCCGAATGACCCTTCAGATGCAGTGCAGGATCTGGATGGCGATGGGTATACAAACTTAGGAGAATATAAGAATGTTTGGAACCCTGCAGATCCGAATTCGCCCACGTTCCCGCCTGTTGATACGGATGGAGATGGTATGCCGGACTATTGGGAGATCCTGTATGGGCTTGATCCCTATAATCCATAAGAAAAAAAGGAGAAAAGAATAATGAAAAGAAAAAAAATTTATTTAACGGTAATTGTAGTTCTATTAACTATTCTTGTTTATCCAAAAATTTGTTTAAGCGGTGAGTCAGATGGGGATCTGGATGGCGATGGGTATACAAACCTGGAAGAATATAATAATGGCTGGGACCCGACTGATCCAAATTCTCCGCCGCCGCTGTCCGTGGATACAGATAACGATGGTATGCCGGATTCATGGGAGATGCAGTATGGTCTAAATCGACACGACCCTTCAGACGCAGCAGAGGATCTGGATGGCGATGGATATACAAACCTGGAAGAATATAATAATGGCTGGGACCCGACTGATCCAAATTCTCCGCCTCCACCGCCCGTGGATACGGATAGCGATGGTATGCCGGATTCATGGGAGACCCAGTATGGTCTCGACCCGAATGACTCTTCAGACGCAGCGCAGGATTTAGACGGCGATGGGTATACAAACCTGGAAGAATATAATGGCGGCTGGGATCCAACTAATCCGAATTCTCCACCTCCACCCAGCGGCTGGGGTCAGCCTTTAACAACAGGATATACGAAATATGTTGCAAGCTTTACGTTACCCGAGTCTAATATTGACTATATTAACTTAATCTTATATCGCAGTAATCAATATGGGACAATTTTCATAGACGATGTTTCATTAAGAGATATTACGGTGGTTAATTTATTACAAAATCCCCGGTTTGAAGACGGAGCTATGTCATGGGGTAATGCTAATGTTATTGACGGGGCAGGGCTTAACGGGACTAAAGCATTAGTTGATAACAGTGGATATGGGATAGGGCAGCAACAGCATATAGGGAGTCAACTTGGAAGAGCCACACTTGGTGTCTCTCTTTATTCTAAAACAGATGATATAGCCAGGCTTGGTCTTTGCTGGCGGGGATATGATGTTAGTGGTAATTATATTACCAGGGGAACTATTGAAGGCGGCGGTATTAATTGGAAGCATTATTTAAATACATTTTATTGGGAGCACACGGCTCACTTTACTTTAACTGACAGCCGTATAGATTATATAACCTTATATCTTTATCGGGCAAATCAGGAAGGGACAATCTACATTGATGATGTGTCATTAGTAGATTTAAACCTGATTGAAAATCCCGGTTTTGAGGCAGGGAAGGGGAACTGGGTTATCCATGATGGTGATGACGATGTGATAGATGGAGAAGGAGTAGATGGATCAATCGCCCTGGTGGATAATTCCCGCTATCAAATAGGTTTTCAAAACCATATTGGCAATAATTTAGGGAAAACAAGCTTTAATGTTTCCGTTTATGCTAAGAGTTCTGATGGAGCGACGTTAGGGGTTTATTGGATAGGGTATGATTCCAGCGGCACGCATATAGCGGCACAAGCTATTGAAAGTGGAATTAATTGGAAGCAGTCTTTGACTTCAACATACCAGAAATATACCGGGACATTTACTTTGACTGACTCACGCATAGATTATATCTATTTAGCATTATATCGCTCAAACGAGACAGGTACTATATATATAGATGAAGTCAGCTTATTACCAGAAAATTAGAGATTAAGCGATAAGAAGAAAAAATATTTTAAAGTTAACGTTATTAAGGAGGGAAAGAAAAATGGGTAAGTCAATAAAGCGTGTAGTATTGTTAATGGCCATGATATTACTTTTCGGAAGTCTTACAGAGGCGAGAGCTGGCTGTCGTCTTTCTGAAACAGCCGATGATAGCGGCGAGGTCAGCGTCACTATGGAGAATAGTTTTTTGAAGTTGGTTTTTGAACCGTCTCACGGAGGCAGATGCTCAAGTTTGATTCTGAAGGGAAATAAGGACTTGGTCTGGTGGGGACCACCGAAGGAGATATATGGAGGAGTATTTGAGGACCATTTCTGGCAGCAGGGCTATCCGGGGGATTACACTGACAGGCAGTATAAGTATGAGATTGTTTCTGATACCCTGGAGAAAGTCAGTTTAATGCTCTTCTCTATAGGAGAGAGCGGCATATTTAAAGGAGTAAGAATAGAGAAGACGATCTCCATCTACAAAGACAAAACCTATATTGACGCAGACTACAAAATAAAAAATGTTATGCCGACAGCCACTGCCCGGTCTTTGAGATTTGGTTTTTGGGCTCATCACATCTTAAGAGCAGGAGGTCCAGGAATGGCAGAAAAGAACACCTTTTATGCTCCTACCATTAATGGGATAAAAGCTACAAAATATGACCCGGCTAACCCTCCGAACTGCCACGTCTGGGAATATGAACCTACAAGAGGCTGGAGCGCTGTAGCAGGAGAATCAGGAGAGGGTATAGCCTGTCTCTTTGATTATAAGTATTTGAAATGCTTCTATTTCTGTTTATACGGCTCAGATCTGCCCACTTTAGAATGGCGGTATAATTTGGTAGAGGTAAGACCAGAAGAGAGTTTTAATACTAGAATCAGACTTATTCCCTTTAAAGGTCTTTCCTCAATAGAAGGAGCAGGAGATGTTCTTGTCGGCTCTATTAAGACAGATAAGGAAAGATATGAAAAGAATGAACCTATCTCTATTAACCTTACTCTAAATTCTGCCGAGACTAAAGATATTGTTCTGAAGACGGATTACCGAATACTTCCCTCTGAGGATTTCTCCAAACTTGAATCAAAGAAAGTCTCTCTTTTAGTAAATACCCCAAAGAAAACATCCTTTAATCTCAAACCGGAAAAAGAAGGAACATATATTATCCGCTGTCTTGCGAAAGTAGATAATAAAGTAATAGCAGATTTCTTTAAGCCAGTAGTAATAGGTAAAGATACCGGCTCCTTTAAGTTAGCCGCCAAAGAAAAAAGAATAACAATAAAGGATACATTTGAGGATTTAGTTCCAGAAGAATGGAGACCAGTAACAAAACCAGTAGAGACCCCACATATCAAATGGGCAAAACCTTATGCTAAAGAAAGGCCAAAGGTGCTATTTCTGACAGCAGAGGATTATCAGAGGGAATTAACTGAACTCGCTCAGAGGATGGATATAGAATATGATTTTATTCCATTAAAAGGCATGTATGAAGGTATACATGGACCTGTTAATAAACAGAGATTCAAGTTTATTGAAGAGAAATTATGTAATGAATATGATGTGATCTTTAGCTCTAATCTTTTTTTTGAGGAATTTCCAGAGGGAATTCAAAAGGCTATAGTAAAAAAGGTAGCAGAAGGGACAGGTTTTGTCTCAATTGTCCCTTCTAAAGAGACTAAGATTCTATCCGAGATTCTACCATTCAGCAATCGGCTCTCAGGATATCGTGGTGCTACTCGTCCTACCCCTTCGCGCTGGCATAAGAAAAAGGAGCATTTCGTTACAACTGGCATTCCCTTCTCCGTCTTACCTAAAAGCAGCTATTATCGGTTTAAGAAATTACAGGGAGAAATTCTGGTTTCTGCGGGTAATGACCCTTTGCTTTCCATCAACGAATATAAAAAGGGAAGAGTAGCGGCTTTATCTTATTTCTCTCGCCAGTCCTTTCCCATAACACCGACAGTAGATCATTATGAGGTAGAATTTGATTACTGGGAATATTATTATTCTTTAATAGCCAAATCCATCCTGTGGGCAGGCAAGAAAGAACCTAATTTAGAAATTCTCTCCCTTAAACCGGAAGGAGAAGAATTAAAAAGAGAAAATAATTCATGGATAATAAGAAAAGGCAATATCATTAGTTATTCAGATGAAAAACCAGCGATAAAGATTAAATTGCAATGTAAGGAGGATATTAAAGGAACTGTTCATCTGGTTATTAAGAATAAAAGATACGAGACAGTAAAAAAACACAAAGAAAAATTAAATATTAAGAAGAATACACCTAAAGATATAGCATTTGAAATCCCGGAGTATTTAGAGACTGGTCTCTATTTAGCAGATATCTTTCTTAAGGATAAACAGGATAGGATTCTCAACTGGGGAACCGCTCATTTTAAGGTAATAAGTAATATAGAACTAACTGAGATAAAAACCGATAAAAAATATTACAAAAAACCGGAAGATAAAAAAAATATTAGTGTAACCCTAAAGATAAATAATAAAGAGAGAGAGAATAAAGATGTGTCTTTAAATGTTGAATTATCTGATGCTCTGAGAAGGCTGATTATTACCAAGTCCCTGAAACAACTGCTTACTCCCGGGATTAACAGGATTAACCTTACTCTCCATTCTGAGAGTCTTATCACTCCGATTCATAAACTGAAAATTATCCTTTCAGATAATACTGGAATTCTATTGACTGGCACTTCACCAGTTTATACTCCTAAAGAACCGGATGAGGGTTTTAGTGATTACTCGGTTTTTCTCTGGTTTAACTTCCAACCACATTATCTTCACCCTTACTTCTATCAATTAGCCAAGGGTATAGGGATAGGAGGTATGGCGGGAGCCTATTACAAGGATTCCTTTCTTCGGATAGTCGGAGAAAACAACTTCTGGATGCATTATGAGAATATGCCTTGGCTTGGATGCAAGAAGTATACAAAATTAGAAACTGGTGGTTATATTAGACACTACAAAACACTTTCAACGCATCCTGAGTTTAAGGGAGAGAAGAATTTTGTTAAAAATGAAGCAGAAAGATTAAGGAAATTTA
>DAOVJB010000082.1 GCA_030673425.1 Elusimicrobiota bacterium
AGGTAACTGGCAAGGCGTTATCTAAAAGACCTGATGTAAAAATAATAGAAAAAACTGTTAATATCAGTACCCTGACAAACGAAATAAAGAAGGATCAAGTACTGCCGTCATTATCCCTTGATACCCGGTACAGCCTGAGCGGCTACGGTGATACATGGGGTGATAATTACAATTCACTTGAACCGTCATGGTACCTGGGAGTGAGTTTGAATTTCTTCCCGCTTAAAGAGTATACAACGAGTGTTCTTAAAGAGACTGAATATTCGCATTCTAAAAATATTGCCGACCTTGAAAAAAAGAGGCTTTCCGTTATAACCGAATCAAAAGCCATAACCCGCAGGATAAATACACAGGCGTTGTATGTACGGGCAACGCTCAGGGCACTGGGTTTACAGAGTAGGAAGTTAAAGCTTGAAGAGATAAAATTCAACCAGGGCCGTTCATCAATCCAATGGGTGTTGAACTTCCAGGATGACTTAAGCCGTGCCGAGATTGAATTCCACAAGGCGCTTACGGATTATTACAAAGCGAAGGCGGATTTAAGGTTGATTACAGGAGCAGCAAGATGAGTCTTGCATCATTTTCAGTAAAACAGAAAGTACTGGTCAACATAGTCACGTTTCTTGTTATTGTACTTGGGACGTTTTCAGCCTTAAAAATGCAGCGTGAAGCCATGCCGGCGATACAGGTTGACTATGTTTTTGTAATGACCGTATATCCGGGCGCATCTCCGCACGAGGTGGAAGAGCTTATTACCATACCTATAGAAGATACGCTCAAGAATATTGACGGTATAGATACCTTCAATTCCGGTTCACGTGAAGGCGTATCCTTTATATTTATAGAATTAGACCCCGACCTTCCCAACAGGGACAGGGTTATTAACGAGATAGCAAGAGAGGTGGATAAGGTTGATATTCCTAGTGACGCAGAAGATCCGGATGTTACCGAGTTTGTTCTTGAACCCCCGCTTATAGAGATCTCTTTCACCGGAAAAGATATATCAGAGGAGGAGTTAAGGGGATATGCCAAAAACTTTGAGAATAGACTCAAGAATATAAAAGGGATCGGGTCTATAGAGAGGATCGGCTGGAGGGATAAGGAAATAAGTATAGAGGTTGACCCGAATAACCTCGAGAAATACTATATCTCCCTGGTCCAGGTTATAAGGAGCATAGAAAACCAGAATATCAACCTGCCCGGCGGCAAGATCACCTCCGGTACCAAGGAACTCATCCTGCGCACGGTAGGGGAGATAGAGGACCCGAGTGAGTTTGAGAATATTATCATCCGCACTAATAGTGACGGCAGGTACGTCTCGGTTGGTGATGTTGCAGAGGTACGTGAAACCTTTGAAGAACGGACGAGGATATATAAGACCGACGGGAAGGTATCTATAAACCTGATACCCAAGAAGAAAAAAAGCGCTGATACTATAACACTTGTTGATGCTATCAAAAAAGAAGTTAAACTCTACCGCAAAACCCTGCCTGATAATGTATCAATAGCTCTTCTTAATGATATGGCTTTTTATGTAAAGAGACGGCTTAACGTACTTACCTCCAACGGAATGATAGGACTGGTATTGTTAATAATTACGCTGCTTATTTTCTTAAATGTTCGTGTTGCGCTTGTTACGGCTTTAGGAATCCCTTTCGCTTTTCTTTCCACACTTCTTTTTATGTCATTTTTTGGGGTAACACTTAACCTGATCACGATGTTTGGACTTATACTTGTTTTAGGAATGATTGTCGATGATGCTATTATCGTTTCAGAAAATGCATACCGGTACATGGAGCAGGGGATGTCTCCCAAGGAAGCCGCTATCAAGGGAGCAGAAGAAGTTGCGGCACCCGTAACAACGACTATCCTTACGACAACTGCAGCGTTTTTACCGTTAATGTTTATATCCGGGATCATGGGGAAGTTCCTCCGTTTTTTTCCTATGGGTGTAATATTCTGTCTTGCGGCATCACTCTTTGAAGCATTGATCGTGTTACCGTCACACCTTGCCGAATGGATCAAGCCTTTAAAGAGCAAAGAAGAGCTTGGGTTGAATGATAAAAACTCATGCGAAGAAAAGAAAGAGAGATCATTCCTCTTTAAGATAGTCTATTTTCCGGTCACTTTATTCGGTATTGTTTCCCATTATCTTTTCTCCCATGAAAGAAAAGGGAGTGAATCAAGATGGTTCCAGAAGCTGGTCGGCAGCTATAAGAGGCTGCTTAACTTCAGCATCAAAAGACGCTACAAGATGTGTGCCGGCGCATTGGTAGTTTTGATCTTAGCGGTAATCTTTTCGGTAAAAGTAATGCCTTTCAAACTCTTTCCTGCCATGATAGAGATATTCTATGTAAGGATAGAAGCTCCTGAAGGCACGTCTCTTGAGGAAACCAACAAGGTTATATCCGAGATAGAGGAAGTTATAGTACAACTGCCTGAGGAAGATCTTGAAAATGTTACCACCACTGTAGGTTATTCCGGTGAAATAGGAGGAGGCCCTTTTGATAAGCACGGGAGCAAGTACGCACAGTGCGTTGTCTATTTAACGCCTACGCAGGGCAGGGAACGTGACGCCGATATGATTATTGCCGAGGTAAGAGAAAAGATAGGCAAAAAAGATATCCCCAATATGGTTAATCTTACTTTTGAGAAAGTGAAGCACGGTCCTCCCGTAGGTAAGCCCGTCTCCATAGAAGTACGCGGCGAGGAATATGACACCCTCACTAAGATAGTAGGAGAAATAGAATTATATATGAAAACAATAGCGGGTGTAAAGGATATCAAGAATAATCATGAACTTGACAAGGAAGAGATACAGATATCAATAAACAAGAAGGAAGCTGCCCGGCTGGGATTGAATGTACGCCAGATTGCATCAACGATACGCTTTGCATTCCAGGGCGGGGTTGCTACAACAATGAGAAAAGGAGATGAGGATATAGATGTTGTTGTTAAGCTTCCGGAGGAATACAGGAATAATATTGATACCTTAAAGAATTTAACCATACCAAATAATCAGGACAGGCTGATAAGGTTAGATAAAGTTGCCTATTTCAACAAGGAGCAGGGGATAAGGAGCCTTAGCCACGAGGAGGGAAGAAGAACTATAACTATTACGGCAACAATAGATGAGAACGTGACAACAGTCGTTGCCGCTAACAGGAAGATACTAAACAAATTTGAGGATATCCCGCAGAAATATCCGGGTTATTACTTTAAGAGCGGCGGTGAATGGGAGGATACCACGGAGTCGATAAATTCCATGTTCAAGGCGTTTGGTGTAGCCTTCCTGCTTATTTATATGATACTTGCAACGCAGTTCCGTTCGTTCGTGCAGCCGCTGATCATCATGATTTCAGTGCCGTTCGGAGTAATCGGTGTTATAGCGGCGCTTTTTCTTCACGGCCAGCCGATGAGCATGATGGCAATGTTCGGTATTGTGGGTCTTACAGGAGTGGTTGTTAATGATGCATTGATACTTGTTGATTTTATAAATAAGCTGAGAGATAAGGGACTAGATGCTATGAACGCCGTGCGCCAGGCGGCTCAGACAAGGTTAAGACCCATCCTGCTTACATCTATTACAACAATCGTAGCACTTATGCCCCTTATATACAGTCTGGGAGGGAGTGAGCCGTTCCTTGTTCCTTCTGCAATTGCCATGGCATACGGTCTTCTTGCCGCAACCTTCTTAACACTGGTGATAGTGCCCTGCATATATCTTATAATAGAAGACCTTATATCTTTTATGACAAAAAGGACAATAAGAAAAAAGATATATAAATTAGATATTAGATAGTATATATAATTATATACTATTTTTATATATTAATATAAATAATAAATATATATTATAGAAAATATTAAAAGAAGTATTGACTTCTAATATAAGGTTCTGCTATAATCCTTTTTACACTATAAATCCGCGTAAAGAGGATTTTATTTTAATCAAGGAGGTTGGATATGCCGTACGATGCCAGTTTAGATGACTGTTTATTTACGAAGTCCTTTGAGACAGAAACAGACAGATTGACAGTAAGTGTTTATTCCTACGATAAGCATCAGAAGAAAGTACAGATTGCAAGAGAAAGCAAGGATGCGGAAGGAAACTACAGATTTGCCAAGCTCGGAAGGCTGAACAAGGAAGAGGCCGAGTCTATTGTTCCTATTCTTACTGAAGCACTGGGGCATATGGATTAAGATAAAGGTATAACTTTATAGGCACTAATTTATATATAGGGGGAGCTATCTATGTACAGGGAAAAGATCAAGGTGCTTGATTGCACCATCCGTGACGGTGGGCTTATAAACAATCATGATTTTGACCGCCGGTTTGTGCGGGAAGTATACAAGGCCATTTCAGCAGCCGGTGTGGATTATATAGAGCTCGGTTACAAGAATTCCAAGAAACTTTTTTCTACCGAGGAATACGGCTTGTGGAAATTCTGTGATGACGATGAGATAAGTAAAATTGTTGAGGGGATAGAGTCAAGGACAAAGATATCCATTATGGTTGACGTAGGCCGTGTGGAACTCGATGATGTAAAACCGAAATCCGAAAGCCCTGTAGATATGATCAGGGTTGCATCGTATGTTAAGGATATTGATAAGGCAATACATATGGTGAATAATTTTACGGATAAGGGCTATGAGGTAACTATTAATATAATGGCGATATCAAGGGACCAGGGCCCCGAACTTGAGGAATCGCTCCACCAGATCGAGGAAGAGACCAAAGTAAAAGTAGTTTACATCGTGGATAGTTTCGGCGCTTTGTACCAGGAAACCACCGAGCATCTTGTGAAGATGTTCAAGAGAATCTTAAAGTCAAAGGAAGTGGGATTCCATGGTCATAACCACATGCAGCTTGCGTTCGGGAACACTATCGAAGCCATTATCCATGATGCAAACTATCTTGACGGTACCGTGTACGGAATAGGCCGTGCCGCGGGTAATTGTCCACTTGAATTATTAATAGGATTTCTGAAGAACCCGAAGTTTAATATAAGGCCGATTTTTGATCTGATATCCAGGGAATTTATTCCTTTGAGAGAAAAGATAGAATGGGGTTACATTATTCCTTACGCTATATCGGGTATGATGAACGAACACCCAAGAGCTGCTATAGCTTTGCGCAAGAGTGATAAGAAAGAAGATTATAAAGAATTTTATGAAAGTCTTGTTAGTACTGACCTGGATTAAAGAATAGCAAAATATTGTCTCGCCAACTTTTATCCCTGATGTTGTTAAATACTGCACAAAAAACAAAATTCCAGTATTCCCCGGTGCATTGACCCCGCAGGAGATATACAACGCCATAATATAAAATCTTTTTTTACCTGTGGTGCGTCTGCAGTTGCTTTCGGCGGAAGCATATTCAGGAAAGATTTATTAGAGGCGGGAGATTTTTCGAAGATATCAGGATACATAAAGGCACTCATTGACGGATTTAAATCATAGGGGGAATACCAATGCCTGTTGTTACCATAGAACTCTTTGAAGGCAGGACTGTTGACCAGAAGAAGAAAGTAGCTGAAGGGGTTACGCGTGTAGTTTCAGAACATGCTGACTGTCCTGAGTCAGCAGTTATAGTGATGTTCCGTGATATACCCAAGCATAACTGGGCTATGGGTGGGGAACTTGCTTCTGATAAATAAGGGATGCAGGGTCCCCTAACAAATTTTCCAGGATATACGAACGTCGCAATATCTGCTATTATAGAGGAAATGCGAAATTATACGTTTGTTTTTGTATTGACAGGTAAAATATAAAGAGATATAGTATTATTTATAAGGGATTTTCCAGAAATCTAGGAGTATTGTTAAAAACTTTTGACAATACTAAGCTTTTAAGGAGGGAGGTGATATGAATGAAGAGATGGGCAGAAATTTCTATTATTGCGGCAGCCATAAGTTTTATACTTGGAGTTATAAGCAGAGCCACTATTAAATGCATTTGGGGAATTCCAGCTCGCTC
>DAOVJB010000187.1 GCA_030673425.1 Elusimicrobiota bacterium
ACCCTGGAAGTATAGAGTATGAGCTTTGGAAAGATGATCCCAGGATGACTCGGCATATAGAATAGCTGGATTAAAAAATAGCAATGCCAATAATATATATCTTAAATATGATTTGTGTATCATAGTTATAGCTCTATCCGGAGATTATTTTCTTAAATTCTTTCTCATCTATTATCTAAATGCCTAATTTTTGCGCTTTGGTCAATTTTGAACCAGGAGAAGCTCCTGCTACTACATAGTCTGTTTTCTTGCTTACTGATGAGGTAATCTTTCCTCCGAGCTCTTTTACAATACGGCCGGCTTCATCCCTGGTGAGTTTCTCCATCTCTCCTGTAAAAACAAATGTCTTTCCTGATAAAATTTTAGGGACGGTCGGTTTTTGTTTTAACTCTAAATTAACCCCTGCCTTTTTTAGTTTGTTTATTGCTTCTCTATTATGGGGTTGAGCAAAAAACTGTACGATACTTTGGGCAATTGTGGGTCCTATCTCATTTATTATTTCTAAATCCTGCCTCTTAGCTTTGAATAAGGCATCTAAAGAGGGATAGTAAGAGGTCAGTACTTCTGCTATGTGTTCCCCAACATTTCGTATCCCCAGGGCAAAAATAAGTCTCGGGAGATCCTGGTTTTTACTCTTTTGTATACTATCAATGATATTTGATGTAAGTTTATCTCCCATCCGTTCTAAAGGCAGTAAGTCTTCTTTTTTCAGGAAATAGAGATCAGCAGGGTCATCTATGAGATTATTTTCAACAAATTGTGCTACTTGTGCTTCTCCTATCCCTTCTATGTCCATAGCATTTCTTGAGGTAAAATGACTAATTCTTTCTTTTACCTGGGCATCACAGGCTATGTTAGCGCATCGCCAGATAGCCTCTCCTTTGGGACGTACAACTTTCTCCCCGCAAACAGGACATTCGTGAGGCATACTGAATTTTTTCTCTTTTCCTGTTCTTTTTGCCTTTACTACTGATACTACTTCCGGTATTACATCTCCGGCCCGCTGGATAACTACAGTATCACCTATCCTGACATCTTTTCTGTTTATCTCATCTTCATTATGAAGGGTTGCACGCGATACGGTAACCCCTCCTACTTCTGTTGGTTCCATTACTGCTACAGGGGTTAAAGCTCCTGTTCTGCCTACCTGAACAATTATATCTTTTATTTTAGTGGTTTCCTGGGCAGGTGCGAATTTATATGCTATTGCCCAGCGCGGGCTCTTTGTAACCTCACCCAGTTTTTCCTGCTCTTTGATGCTGTTAACCTTAAGCACTATACCGTCAATATCATAAGCTAAACTCTTTTTTTTATCACCCCACAAACGGCAGAATTTTATTACATCGTCAATATTCTTGCAGATTTTGGTATTTTTATTTATTCTGAAGCCAAGCTCTTTTAAGTATTTAAGGATATCAGAGTGGTTGTTAAATTTAATTCCCTTTATAGCACCTATTCCATAAACAAGGATATTGAGTCTTCTTTTAGCAGTTATATCTGGATCGAGTTGTCGCATGCTGCCGCTTGTAGCATTTCTCGGGTTGGCAAATAACGATTCACCGGCTTTTTCCCGTTCTTTATTGAGCTTCTTAAAGTCCTCGTGCTCCATGAATATTTCACCGCGGACTTCTATAAAAGAAACAACTTTTGCGGATTTACGCAGTTTTAGAGGGATAGCTTTTATTGTTTTGAGGTTAGCTGTAACGTTTTCTCCTGTAGTTCCATCACCGCGTGTAGCACCTTTTGTTAAGGTGCCTTTTTCATAGGTAAGGTTAATGGCCACACCGTCAAGTTTTAACTCACAGACGTATTCTATCCCTTTATCATGGGAGTATCCGAGTATTTTTTTTACTCTTTTATCAAAAGCCTGAAGGTCTTCTTCACTGAAGGCATTGGCTAAACTCAGGAGTGGTGCGATATGTTTTGACTGCTCAAATTCCTTTGAAGGTGTTCCGGCTACTCTTTGCGAGGGCGAATCAGGGGTAATAAGTTGAGGGTATTCTTCTTCTAATTTAATGAGTTTCTCAAGAAGCCTGTCATATTGAGCATCTGATATTACCGGTTGATTCTCAACGTAATATTTATAATCGTGAAGGCGAATTTCTTCACGAAGAGAGTCTATTTCTTTTTTTACTTCCTCCAGCTGGGACATAAGTCATTCTCTCCGTCACAAACAGCTTTTTAATTATTTCGAACTACCTTTTTCCCTTTCCTTTTTTATTTTATCCAGTACGCCGTTAACGAACTTGCCGGACTCAGCCGTGCTATATTTTTTTGCCAGTTCCACAGCCTCGTTAATGACAACGTTAACGGGAATATCCAATAAAAAGACCAGTTCATAGGTTGCATAGCGCAGAATGTTCCTGTCTACACTTGCCATTCTTTGAATATCCCAGTTCTTAGTATATTTAGCAATTAGGTCATCGATTTGAGATATATTTTCAGCTGTTCCCTGAGCTAATACTTTGGTAAACTCGCGGGTTTTTTCTCCTGCTTCATTATGTTCCCAGAAAACATCTAATATATAAGTCAAATCCAGATCAGCAATATCCATCTGATACAGGATCTGTAATGCAAACTCCCTTGCACGTCGCCTGTTTCCCATTGAAAAACCTCACCCGGTTATTTTTTTATCTGAGAAAAAAGATTGACCATTTCGATAGCAGATATTGCCGCTTCTGCTCCTTTGTTACCGGCTTTGGTTCCGGCCCGTTCAATAGCCTGTTCAATGTTGTCAGTGGTTATTACTCCGAAAATAGTCGGTATTCCTGTGCTTAACCCTGTCTGAGCAATGCCCCTGGAAACCTGTGAGGCAATATAGTCGAAATGTG
>DAOVJB010000157.1 GCA_030673425.1 Elusimicrobiota bacterium
AAAACAATCCTTATGAGTTCACACCTGATAAGCGAGGTGGAAAAGGTTTGTGACCGTATCGGGGTTTTAGAACAAGGTAAGATAAAACAGATAATAGATGTAAAAGAGATAGAGACTGATTTGGAAGAAATATTTATGAGTATAGTAGAAGAAGGAAATAATTAATGAAAAAGTTACTGGCTGTATGTAATTATACTCTTAGAGAGAATATAAGAGGGAAAATCTTTTATATTATTATGCTTTTTGCTTTAGTAGTTATAGCCAGTTCTTTTCTTTTTTCTAAAATCAGCGGAGAGATGGAATCAAGAGTCATTGTAGATGTAGGGCTCGGTGTTATTGAGCTTTTTGCTTTCTTAATGGCTATATTTGGTGCGGTGCGTTTGATTCTGCAGGAGATAGAAAACAAAACTATTTATTTGATTCTATCAAGGCCTATAAAGAGGTATATATATATTTTAGGTCGTTATATCGGGATGTTGGTAATAGTTTTAGTAAATATTCTGATTATGTTCGGCGGACTTTTGTTGCTTTTAGTATCAAAAGGTTACGGGTTTCAGTTGATTTATTTAGAAGCAATCGGATTAATATTCTGTAAAATCATTATTATTACTGCGATAGGATTGCTTATTTCTCTGGTTTCTACATCAGCTATAACGAGTATTACTGCTACGTTCTTTATATGGCTTTTAGGTCACTTTAGCCACGAAATAAAATTTCTAAGTGATAAATTAACGAATGTTTTTGCTAAAGGAGCAGTTAAAATAGCATATTATATAATTCCTCATTTTGAATATTTTAATCTTAAGGATTATATAAATGTTCCTGTTTCTGTTTACACACTAAATATGTTATGGGTAATAGCATATTGTATAGTTTATTCTGGAATAATAATGTCTTTATCTATTCTCCTGTTTAGACGAAGAGAATTTTGATTAAAATTTTTGAATAGTAAGTGTAAAAATAATGAAAAACTTTTTTCTATTATTTATTATTGTAGTATTAGTTGTTCTGTTGATCAATATTCAGCAGAATATTGAGAAAAGTTTTAATTATCCTTTTAAGCCGGTTACTACATTACAAATCAAAGAAGCTACATTTGTAAATTTCTGGGGAGTTTTATTAGGCTTGAGGAGACTCTCAGCGGACTTGGCATGGATAGATGTTCTGCAGTATTATGGTACACATTTTGAAGAAGATGAACACGAAGATGGAAAACATCATCATGAAGGACACAGACATATACAGTGGGGAGAATATAAGGAGTTATTAAGTCACTGTCAGGTGGTTATCCGTCTTGATCCATATTTTAAGTATGCTTATCTTTATGGGGCAGGTGCTTTAGCGTTTAATCATGAACGTTTTGACCAAGCGATAGAATTGCTTGAAGAAGGGGTTGCTAATAATCCTGAGTACTGGCGGTTTCATCTTTATTTAGGAGCAATTGTTGCCCGGCAAAAAGGTGAATATCAGAAAGTTATCCCTCTTTTAGAACAAGTAGTATTTGCTCCGGAAACTCCGATGATGTTAAGAAGCATTTTAGCTCAGATTTATGAAAAGCAGGGTAATTATCATAAAGCACGATTGGTCTGGGAGTATATTTTAAGTACAGCAACAGAAGAACATTATATAAAAAGAGCAAAGAGTCATCTTGAGAAACTTAACAATATTTAGTTTCCAGGGCCAGTAGCTCAGTTGGTAGAGCACCGCCCTTTTAAGGCGGGTGTCGAAGGTTCGAGCCCTTCCTGGCTCAAAGGCCCCATCGTCTAAAGGTTAGGACACATCTCTTTCAAGGATGCGATAGGGGTTCAATTCCCCTTGGGGCCGCCATTTGAAAATAGGGTAGTAAATCCGCCTAAAGTAGGGGGGAATTATGGGCGGTTAACTCAGCGGGAGAGTGCTTCCCTTACAAGGAAGAAGTCACTGGTTCAAATCCAGTACCGCCCACCAAATAAAAAATATTGCGGGGCCGTAGTTCAGTTTGGTTAGAATGCCTGACTGTCGATCAGGATGTCGCGAGTTCGAGTCTCGTCGGCCCCGCCATATTTTAGGTGTTTTTAATAGTTTTTACCTTATTATGTTGGTGAAAAATTAAGAGGAGTTAAATATGTGGGAAGAAGTTGAAAAAGTACTTTCTGATGAAGTAGGTCCGATGCTGGCTACACATGGTGGAGGAGTGGAATTGGTTGATGTATCAGATGATGGGATAGTAAAAGTCAGGTTAACAGGAGGTTGTGCCGGTTGTCCTATGTCGCAGATGACTTTAACAAGTGTAGTGGAGGAAGCTATTAAAGCTAAAATACCTCAGATTAAGAAGGTAGAAGCAGTATAAAAATTAAGCATAGCAAAAGAGCCCGTTAAAAAAATTAAAAATTCACTTGACAATATTTTTTTTATTTGATATAGTTTGTGAAAATTGGAACAAACATGAAAAAAACAAATTATACTAAATCTAAAAAATCTTTTTCTCCTGAGACTATCCGGAGACTAAGCCTTTATCTTAGAAATTTAAGGGGGTTGAAGCAAAGAGGAGTTAAGATTGTCTCTTCAGAAGAGATAACCAGATTCCTAAATATTTCATCCCCTCAGTTTCGTAAAGATTTGTCCTATTTCGGAGAATTTGGAAAAAGAGGTGTGGGATATGAAGTTGATAAGCTCGCTCAGGAAATAGAAAAAATATTAGGAATCAATAAAGAGTGGAAAATAGCTCTGGTAGGAGTCGGAGGATTAGGAAGCGCACTCCTTAAATTTCCAGGTTTCTCTAAATTTAATGAAAAGATAACGGTAGTCTTTGATAATGATGCTGGAAAGATTAATAAAGTTAAAAGTGGTATAAAAATTCAGGATATAAATGAGATACAACAGACATTATCAAAAAAAAATATTAAGATAGTGATGATTTGTGTCTCTCCAGAAAATGCTCAGGAGATAGCAGATAAGGCTATAAAGGCTAATGCCAGAGCAATCTTGAATTTTGCACCAGTATCTCTCAAAGTTCCCAAGAATGTTTATGTTGCTAATGTAGATATGTCCTGTGAATTAGAAACTTTGATTTATTTTCTTAATAAAAGTGGAATATGATTGGACAAAGAATGAAGTATATTACTGATAAAAATTTTATTGAATTTTTGAAATCATTGAAGAATGATTATAATGTTTATGTGCCTGTCAAAAAAGGCGTCCAACGTTATTATGAGCGGTTTGAAGATTCTTCAGATGAGATATGTATTGGCGAAGTTAGAGCATTTGAACCACTTAAAGCCTTTTTTAGTCGCGCAAGGGAAGTGGTAGCTGAAGATTTTAAGGCTGATATTCCACATTGTAACGATAAACCTTTTGCAATCGTAGGAGTCAAGGCTTGTGACCTTAAGGGCTTTAAGGTTCAGGACTTTGTATTTAAGAACCATGATTATCAGGATCCTTT
>DAOVJB010000091.1 GCA_030673425.1 Elusimicrobiota bacterium
ATAATTGACAGGGCTTATCTTATGTATGAAGGCAAGATACTTTTCTCCGGCACGGCGGATGATCTGCTTGATAACGAAGATGCAAGGAAAGTATATCTTGGCGAAGAATTTTCGATGTAGAAAACAGAATTAACCAACAGAGCTTTTAATTGACAAGTATTATAACATTTTTATATAATAGATAAGATAAGATGGAGGTGATTATCTATAATGAAGGTAACCATAACAGCAAGGCATCTTGAACTGACTAAAGCGTTGCATGACTATGCTGAGAAAAAAGTAAAACGGGTAAAAAAATATTTTACTAATGTTATTGATGCTCATATAATACTTACCGTGAGAAAATATATACAGATAGCCGAGGTCATAATACATACTCCGGGAATAACCATAAACGGCCAAGAGGAAGCAGGTGATATGTATGCGGCTATTAACATGGTAATGGATAATATCGAAAGGCAGGTTAAAAGATATAAAGAGAAACTTAAGGCTAAATCCCGCCTTCATCGTGCTGCGAGGAGGAATAAAATCAGGAGTATAAGAGAGGACATAGCCACTGAACAGGATATTGAGGAATTTGTAAAAGGGCAGCTGGTTGTTACTGAAACGAAAAAATTTGATATTAAACCGATGAGTCTTGATGAAGCGGTTACTCAAATGCGCGTTTTAAAACATGACCAGTGGGCATTTGTTAGTACAGATACGGGCAAGATAACTTTTATTTATAAAAAAGCAAAAGGTGACTATGGTATAATTGAACCGAATTATTAATATGTAAGAGTAGAAAGATAATGCTCAGCAATATATAGCATTATATTAAAAAGGAGGAGGATAATTGTAATGCGTATCATGGATTATATGTGCAAGGGTGCGGTAGCAGTAGACCTGAAAGGCAAGGATAAAAAAGACGTAATTAATGAATTGGTTGATCTCTTGTTGAAAGCCAAGGAGATTTCCGACAAAGAAAAAGTTGTCAAGATTCTCTTAGAAAGAGAGGAATTAGGTTCAACAGGTATCGGACAGGGAATTGCCATTCCCCATGGGAAAACAAAGCAAGTTGATGATGTAGTAGTGGCTTTTGGTTCTTCAAAACAAGGGATAGATTTCGAAGCTTTGGATGGAGAACCTGTGTATATTGTATTTTTATTGCTTGCGCCAACGGAATCATCAGGTGTTCATCTTAAAACTTTAGCTAAGATTTCGCGCTTATTGAAGGATAAATATTTCCGTCAGGCTTTAAGAGATGCCAAGAATACAGATGAGGTGATAAAAGTAATAAAAGAAGAAAACGGATACTAAACCCATTATAGGAATATATAGGGAGTTTATTTCTTCCATATTGTTCAGGATAAGGTGAGAAAGATGATTAAATTCATCACAGTAAAAGAAATGTTTGAGGAAAAAAGAGAGGAGTTAAAACTTGAGGTAATCTCAGGAGGTAGAAAGGGACTTTCAAGGAAGATAAAAGTCTTTTTGATTAATCGTCCGGGACTAGCTCTGGCTGATTATTTCGATTATTTTGGTTACGGAAGGTTGCAGATATTAGGTAAGACGGAGTTTTCTTACCTGAGGAAGCTTTCTAAGAAAAAAAGATACGAAATATTCAAGAAATTATTTTCATATAATATTCCATGCGTTGTAATAACAAGAAAAATACGGGTACCTCATGACTTGATTAGAGCAGCCCAGAAAGAGGATATCTCCATTTTAAGAACGGCATTAATGACTAATAAGTTTATTAATAAGATAAGTTTTTATCTGGAAGAGAAATTTGCTCCCAGTACGAGTTTACATGGTGTATTGATCGATATTTATGGAGTAGGAGTATTAATATTAGGCGATAGCGGGATAGGTAAAAGTGAATGTGCTTTAGAACTGATAAAAAGAGGCCATAGGCTAGTTACTGACGATGTAGTGGAGATAACCCTTAAACCTGATGGTGTTCTTACAGGTTGTAGCGGTGTGGAGTTTGCTAAACACCACATGGAAGTTAGAGGTTTAGGTATTATTGATATTAAGAATTTATTCGGTACTGGTGCTATTCGTGACTTCTGCCAGATTGATTTAGTTATTAATCTGGAAGGGTGGGATAGTTCAAAAGAGTATGACAGGCTGGGATTCGAGGATTACAAATTTAGTATATTAGGAATAGAACTTCCCCAGTTGATCATTCCTGTTGGTCCCGGTAGAAATGTTGCGATTATTGCAGAAGTAGCAGCAATGAATTGGAGATTGAAAGCCAAAGGCTACAACGCAGCTAAAGAGCTTAATAGAAGATTGATTAATGTAATGCACGCTAAGAAGGGGAAATAATTCCCTTTACCTAAGGTGGACAGATGATTGGTGTAATTATTGTTACCCATGGAGATTTAGGCAAGCAATTGGTGAAAACCAGCGAGGCTATTGTGGGAGTGCAGAAAGGTGTCATCAGTCTTTCTTTGTTTCCCGAAGAGGGTATTGGCGACTTGAAGCGAAAAATTACCGAGGCACTCGATAACTTAGGTGCAGAAGATGGCGTAATAATCTTTACTGATATGATAGGAGGAACTCCTACTAATACAAGTTTATCCTTCGCTCAACGTGAAAGATTAGAAGTTATTACTGGCATTAATTTACCAATGCTTCTGGGATTCTTTTCTTGTAGAGAAGTGATGTCATTGGACGAGCTTTCTGATAAACTTTGCCAGACAGGGCATAAGAGTATTGTTAACGCAAAAAAAATTTTCTTAAAAAAATTGGAAGACCAGAAAAATAAAAAATAACTCTCATTTATAAATGGTGTCTTGATCATGAGTTCAGTTTTTTTCCGTATCGATGACCGTCTTATCCATGGAGTGGTAGTGCAAAGCTGGGTTAAGGCCTTAGATATAGAACATATTGTTGTGGCTGATGATAGGGTTGCTAATGATCAGATGCAAAAAACCCTTCTTATTATGGCAGTGCCTCCTTCCTTAAAAATTTCAATCTTCAGCATCAAGGAATCCGTACAAAGGCTTAAAAAGGGAGAGTTTAATAACGAAAATGTTTTAGTTCTTATATCTACTCCGTGTGATGCCTTATTTTTAGTGAAGGATGGATTAAATCCCGTCTCGATTAATGTTGGTGGATTGCATTTTGCCCCCGGGAAAAAGCAGATATTAAAGGCTATATCTGTAAATGATAATGATATAGATGCATTTTGCCAGATTAATGATATGGGGATTAAATTAGAAGTGAGAATAATTCCCTCCGATACCAGCGTTGATATTATGAAATACATAAAGAAATGAGCTGAGAGGACTAGATGAAAAAAATCAATTTTGCTATCGGGATTCATAACCACCAGCCCACAGGTAATTTTGATTTTGTTTTTGAGGATGCCTCCAAGAAGGCATACGGTCCTTTTTTAGGGGTGTTAAAAAAGCATCCCTGGATAAAGGTAACCTTACATTATAGCGGTTGTTTGTTTGAATGGCTCCTGAGGAACCGGCCGGACTTGATAAAGACAATAAAAGAAATGATTCAAAAAGGTCAGGTTGAATTAATGACAGGCGGATTCTATGAGCCTATACTAACTGTCTTACCTGACAGGGATAAGTCAGGACAGATTGATAAATTATCAGGTTTTATAAAAAAACATTTTGATTGCAGCCCCAGAGGAATGTGGCTTGCTGAACGTATATGGGAGCCTCATTTGGCCAAATCCATTAATGAGGCCGGGGTTGAATATGTAGTGGTTGATGATGCCCATTTTAAGCTGGTAGGACTCACTGAAGAGGAGTTGTTCGGGTATTATGTAACTGAAGAACAAGGGGCAACGCTAAAAATATTTCCCATAAGTAAAAAGTTAAGATATTATATTCCGTTTGAAACTCCTGAGAAAACTATTGACTATCTTGCCGAATGTGGGAATGAGGACGGTGAACGTCTTGTTGTTTTAGCCGATGACGGTGAGAAATTCGGAATCTGGCCTGAGACATATAATTCTGTATATAAAGAAAAGTGGCTGGAAAGATTTTTTAATCTCATTAAAGATAACCAGGACTGGATTAACATTACCACCTTTGGCGAATATATAGATAAATATTCTGCCCGGGGCAGAGTATATTTACCGTGTGGTGCTTATAGTGAGATGATGGAATGGGCTTTGCTACCAGAGGCGGGACAACAGTATAGGGAAGTATTAGAAGAGATTAAGGCATCAGTCAATTTCTCTAAATATGAACATTTTTTTAAGGGTGGTTTCTGGCGTAATTTTTTCATCAAGTATCAGGAGGCTAACAACTTACATAAAAAAATGCTTTATGTTAGCGATAAAGTGGCAAAAATGTCTTGCGATAGGAGCAAATTTAAACAAGCTCAAGATGAATTATGGCAGGGGCAGTGTAACGATTCTTACTGGCATGGAGTTTTCGGCGGATTATATATGGCTCACTTGAGAGAAGCTGCTTACGAGCATTTAATAAATGCAGAGATTTTAACTGAGGGGGCTTTGTATAAAAATAAAAAATCCTGGATTGAGAAAGAAGTCGTCGATTTTGATAAAGATGGTCAAGATGAAATTCTCATTAATACGCCCAAGTTTAATCTCTATTTTGATCCCCAGGATGGGGGATCTTTGTTCGAGCTGGATTATAAAGAGAAATCTCTCAATTTAACTAATATATTGACAAGAAGAAAAGAAGCATACCACGAAAAGATTATTGAGTTTGTAAGGAATAAATACCTTCCGCTGGAAGAGGAGTCTAAAAAGTCAGAAACAATCCATAACATGTTGACAGTTAAAGAAGAAGGGCTGGAGGAATATCTTAAATATGACTGGTATCGCAGGGCATCATTTCTGGATCACTTTCTGCCTCCTTTTGCGAATTTGGAATCGTTCTATAGCTGTGATTATCGGGAAGCCGGAGATTTCGTAAACCAGCCGTATGATTTCAAACTGAATAAAAAAAATGATAGTTTGGTTCTACAGCTCTTCCGTGACGGGCATGTATGGATCGGGGATGATTTTTTACCTTTAAGAATAGAAAAAGAGATTGTTATTGGGCAATCTTCGAAGTTAATAGTTAATTATTCAATACTTAATTTAGCAGACAGGAAAATCCCTGTTTGGTTTGGCGTGGAGTTTGGTTTTATGGCAACAAGCGGGAATGATAAGAAATGTTATTATTCTCTTGGGAAAAAGGATATTTCTGATAATAAACTGGACAGTATTAGAGAAGAAAGCAAGGTAGACGAGATCAGCATGGTTGATGAATATAAAGGGGTAGATATTTGTTTAGAATTTGATAAGACGGCAACTTTATGGCGTTTTCCTTTAGAAACAATCTCTCAGTCAGAGAGCGGGTTTGAAAGAAGCTATCAGGGCTCAGTCATTTTTCCTAATTGGAAGATTGAGCTGGAACCGGAACTTCCCTGGAAGAGATTTACTGCTTTTTATGATTTATCGGTTTCGGCAGAGGATATTGTTGACCGCTGGGATTATGACCTTTCAACTCTTAAGTTTATGGGTGATGCTTTTCCCTATGCATGGCCGAGTTTCGGGCCAGGTGTTTTTTCCGCATTTCTGGGCGCCGAAATTCATACTGACGATAGAACCTGTTGGTTTTATCCGGTGAACAATGTTGAGATTAACGAAATCAGCCTTTCTTATAATCAAGAG
>DAOVJB010000033.1 GCA_030673425.1 Elusimicrobiota bacterium
AAGGAACAATACCATGAATAAACTTATTTGACCTGTAGTGAAAAGCTGGGATGTGTTTCCTACAACAGAAGGAAGCCTGGCTACTATATTCGCGAAGATTATAAGAGATATACCATTACCTACACCGAATTCGGTTATCTGTTCCCCCAGCCACATAACAATAATGGTTCCTGTGGTAAGCGTTAGCATCGTCATAAGCTGGAAAGTTAAACCTGGATTTCGAACTATCTGAACCCCTGTTTCTTTTTCAAGACTCTGGATTAAAAAAGTTAACCCGAACGACTGAATCAGAGCAAGAAATACTGTTGCGTATCGTGTATACTGGGTAATCTTTTTCCTTCCGACCTCTCCTTCCTTGCTCAGGCGCTCAAGATAAGGAACCACTGTCTGCAGAAGCGACATAATAATTGAAGCGTTAATATACGGCATTATCCCTAAGGCAAATAGAGAAAATCTACCTAATGCTCCGCCTGAGAACATATCCAAAAATCCGAAAAGAGTCCCTTTCTGTGTCTGGAAGAAATCCATCAATGCCTGCGCGTTAACACCAGGCGTAGGCACCATAGCACCTAACCTATAAACAATAATTATACCTAAAGTAAATAAAAGTTTTCTTTTTAACTCCGGAATCTTAAATATATCCTGCAGACTCCTTAACATACGAAGCTCCTTATATTTTTATTCTGGTTTCCTCTGACCTATCAGTTCTATTGTGCCACCAGCTTTGGTTATCTTTTCCCTGGCGGTTTTACTGAATGCATCCACTTTTATATGTAATGCTTTATCTATATTGCCATCTCCCAGAACTTTAACAGGCAGGGTTACCTTAGCCAGTCTCTTTTCAATCAACGTCCCTGGTGTAACCTCACTTCCTGTAGCGAATCTCTCAGATAAAATACCTACATTAACTATTGAATATTCTTTTCTTGAGAAATTATTAAAACCTCTTTTGGGAATCCTTCTTGATAAAGGCATCTGACCGCCTTCAAAACCAGGACGGACTCCTCCCCCGGAACGCGAGTTCTGCCCCTTCATTCCCCTTGTTGCACTGAGACCATGTCCTGAACCTTGTCCTCGCCCGACTATTTTTCTTCTTTTCTTTGAGCCTTTAGCCGGCTTTAAGTCTTCTAATTTCATTTATTATAACCTCACATATTTTTAATTTACAGAATTTCTTCCGGGGTTTTTCCTCTTAATTCAGCAACCTCTTCTAATGTTCTCATCTCTTTTAACCCCTCCAAAGTTGCATATACCACATTATGGTGATTGCTTGTCCCAAGAGACTTAGTCAATACATCCTTTATTCCCACTGCCTCCAGAACCGCTCTTACAGCTCCACCGGCAATAACTCCTGTTCCGGGTCTTGCGGGTTTCATCAATACCTTGCCAGCTCCAAAATGACCGATAACTTCATGCGGGATAGTAGAACCTTTCATCGGAATAAGGATTAAATTCTTCTTGGCTACTGTCACGCCTTTCTTAATGGCTCCTTGTACCTCGTTCGCTTTCCCTAAACCGCAACCTACATGTCCGTTACCGTCTCCCACTACAACCAGAGCCGAAAAACTGAATCTCTTTCCTCCCTTTACAACCTTGGATACTCTATTTATACATACAATTGTTTCTTTAAGTTCCAATCCTTCTTCGCTAATCTTAGCCAAAATTTCCTCCTATATTAAAACTCCAATCCTGCCTTACGAGCTCCCTCAGCAAGAGCTTTAACCCTACCATGATATAGATAGCCTGAACGGTCAAAAACAACTTTTTTTATCCCGGCTATTTTTGCCTTCTGTGCAATTAACTCGCCAACTAATCCTGCTGATTCGACGTTTCCGCCTTTAGCAATCTTATCCTTAAGCTCAGCCGAAAGCGTTGAACATGCAGCCAGTGTCTTCCCCTTCTCATCATTTATTATCTGCACATGAATATTTCTTATACCCTTTGTTACACAAAACCGGGGTCTTGCGCTTGTCCCAAAGATATTTTTTCTTACCCTCTTATGTCTTCTTATTCTTTTAACTCTTCTTGTTTGTTTATTGATCATTTTCTACCTCTTAATTATTTGGCTCCTCCTGTAGTAACGCCTGTCTTGCCTACCTTGCGTTTTACATACTCACCTAAATACCTGATGCCTTTGCCTTTATAAGGCTCGGGGCCTTTCAGATCCCTGATTTCGGCAGTTACTTCTCCAAGTTGCTGTTTATCTATTCCGGAAAGATTCATTTTAGTCAGACCTTCCATCTTTATATCAATACCTTTAGGAATCTTAAAATTGACGGGATGGGAAAAACCCAACTGTAATACTAAAGTATCTCCCTTTACCTCAGCTTTATATCCTACTCCCTGAATTACCAATATTTTCTTAAACCCCTCTCTAACACCTTTTACCATATTAGCAATAAGACTCCTCATAAGACCATGCAATGCCCTGTGAGTTTTCTGCTCGGAGGATCTTGTTACTATAATCTCATCTTTGGTGAGGGAAACTTTTATAACCCTGTGTATATCCTGAGAAAGACTACCTAATGGACCTTTAACATTAATCATATTATCTTTTATATCTACCTGTACACCTTTAGGAACTTTAATTGGATTTTTACCTACTCGTGACAACTTAATGCCTCCTTAATCTATTTACCAAACATAGCAGAGTACTTCCCCGCCTATTTTTGCCCGACGGCACTGTCTGTCAGTCATAATCCCGTGGGAAGTAGAAATTATTCCAATACCTAAGCCCCTGAAGACCTTAGGTATCTTCTTTTTCGAAGCATATATTCTAAGACTTGATTTACTTATGCGTTTTAATCCTGTAATCACCGCTTTACTATTAGCATTATATTTTAAGTAAATTCTTAATATACCCTGTTTCCTGTCAACAATATTTTTATAATTAGAAATATATCCTTCTTCTTTTAATACCCTGGCTATTTCCTGCTTCAGTTTCGAACTCGGTATATCCACTTTTTCTTTTCTTATTCTGTTTGCATTACGAATTCTGGTCAGCATATCAGCAATCGGGTCAGTTACACTCATAAACTCGTTCCTCCCTATCAATATTTACCAGCTGGCTTTTGTTACACCTGGAATATCGCCCTTATGGGCCAACTTCCTGAAACATATACGGCACATCTGGAACTTTCTCATATATGCCCTCGGTCTCCCGCAGATACGACACCTGTAATACCTGCGTGTTTCAAACTTGGGTGTATGTTTCACTTTTTCTATTAAACACTTCTTAGCCAAATTCCTCTCCTTTAGAATCCGCCTCAGGCGGGCTATTACTTACTAAACGGCATTCCCATCAGACTTAATAGTTTTTTCGCTTCTTCATCCGTCTTAGCAGTGGTAACTATTGTAATATCTAATCCCCTTATCTTGTCTATTTTCTCATAATCAATCTCGGGGAAAATGGTTATTTCCTTAATGCCTATACTATAATTACCTTTTCTGTCAAACGCATCTTTTTTTACTCCCCTGAAATCCCTTATTCTGGGAAGGGTAACATTTATAAGGCGATAGAGAAACTCATACATCCTCGTTCCTCTTAATGTCACCTTGCAACCGATCGGCATACCTTCTCGTAGCTTAAAATTAGAAATAGATTTCCTGGCTCTTGTAACAATCGGTTTCTGCCCGGTAATATCTGCCATCTGACTTGATGCGCTATCGATTACCTTAATATTTTCCTTTGCCTCTGACAAACCCATATTAACTATTACTTTCTCAACTCTTGGAACCCGCATTTTATTCTTATACCTGAAATCTTCAATCAATTTAGGAACAATCTGTTCCTGATATATTTTCCTTAAACGCACTTCCATTTTTTACCTCTTTCACTATACAAGTATTTCTCCGCACTTCTTACACATCCTGACTTTCTGTCCGTCAGCGAGTCTTTCCATCCTTACCCTGGTAGGTTTATTGCATTTACTGCAAAGGAGCATCACCTTCGATAATGCCAGAGGAGATTCCTGTTCCCTGATGCCTCCGGGCTGGGTCTGAGTACCCCTGGTATGTTTTTTCATAAAATTAATCTTGCTTACGATAAGTTTATCTTCCTTAGGAAAGATTTTCAGCACTTCCCCTGTTTTACCCTTATCTTTACCTGCTAAAACAATTACCTTATCTTTCTTCTTAATATGTAACATTTTCTCCCCATCTTTTTATTATTTACCTCTATTTTTTTACTACCAACTATGAACTATTATCTATTAACTGTATTTCAAACTACCTCTGGTGCCAGTGAAATTATTTTCATAAAGTTTTTTTCTCTCAACTCCCTGGCTACAGGTCCGAATATACGGGTACCTTTCGGCTCATTCTTATCATCAATGATTACCGCACCATTGTCATCAAACTTGATATATGAACCATCACCCCGTCTTGATTCCTTCGCCGTCCTTACAACAACCGCGCGAACGACCTCACCCTTTTTGATATTAGCATTCGGGATGGCCGTCTTTACAGCACCTATAATTATATCTCCGATCCTGGCATATCTCCTCTTGGACCCGCCCAGGACTCTTATACACATTATCTTTTTGGCTCCGGAGTTATCCGCTACATTTAACATTGTCTGTGGTTGAATCATTTGCGTCCTCGCTAAAATCTATTTTTTTGCTTATTCGGCTTTCTTCGTGATACTGACTAAAAGCCATTTCTTGTCTTTACTTAAAGGCCTGCACTCTCTTATCGTTACATAATCGCCTGTATGTGACTCGTTTTTTTCATCATGAATTTTATATTTCTTGCTTCTTTTGATAACTTTCCCGTACCTGGGATGTCTTACCTTTCTTTCAACAAGAACAACCCTAGTCTTTTCCATTTTATCACTAACGACTCTGCCCGTACGTACTTTCCTGTTTTTTACGGCCGCTTTTTCCATCTTTGTTTTACCCCAATCTATAAATTATTCCTTGTCCTTTAGAATAGTCAATACCCTGGCAATATCTCTTCTTATAAAACGCATCTGGATGGCATTTTTAACTTCCTGCGTTGGCGTCTGAAATCTTAAAGAAAACAATTGTTTCTGGAGTTCTGTATATTTATGCTGTAATTCTTCTTTTGTTAGTTCCTTTAATTGGTTAGCTTTCATAATAACCTCACCTTAACTTGTTAGATCATAAACCATCATGCCTGTATAAAATTTTTGTCTTCATCGGTAATTTATGACCGGCTGAAGTAAGAGCTTTCTTTGCTAAAGAACGGTCAACCCCTTCGAGCTCAAAAAGGACCCTGCCTCTTTTAACTACAGAAACCCAGAATTCCGGCATACCTTTTCCTTTACCCATTCTGGTTTCCGCCGGCTTCTTGGTTACAGGCTTGTCAGGAAATATCCTTATCCAGACCTTTCCTCCACGCTTGAGACTACGCGTTAAGGCAACCCTGGCTGCTTCAATCTGACGGGCGGTAACCCATGAAGGCTCTATTGCCTGCAGACCATATTCCCCAAAGCTTATGTTGCAGCCCTTGGTCAGTTTTCCTTTTCTCCGCCCTCTATGTACTTTACGATACTTCACTCTCTTTGGCATCAACATTTTCGTCAGTTTCCTTTCCTGATGTTGTTTCTTTTATCTGGTCTGCCTGTTTTGTCTTTTCAGTCTCTTTTGCCTCTATTTTCTCTTTTTTCTTGGAAATAAAAATTTCTTTCTTGAAGACCCACACTTTCACTCCAATGCGTCCGTATGTAGTAAGTGCTTCAGTAAAACCATAATCAATATCCGCTCTTATTGTATGCAACGGTATCCTTCCATCTTTAAGCCATTCAGTCCTGGCAATCTCGGCACCTCCCAGTCGTCCGCTGCAACAAACTTTTATCCCCAAAGCGCCGGACTGCATAGCGAGACTAATCGCTTTTTTCATGACTCTCCTGAATGCGGTCTTCCTCTCCAGCTGCAGGGCAATCGCCTCAGCCACCAATTGCGCATTCTGCTCCGGATTTTTTACCTCAATAATATTAAGGTATAATTGATTTTCTGTTAATTCCTGCAGGTCCACCTTCAGGTTCTCAACATCCACTCCCCTTTTGCCTATAACAATACCCGGCCTGGCGCTATGAATATTAATCTTTACGTTATCCCCGGCCCGCTCGATTTCCACTTTGGAAATACCAGCATGCGCCAGTTTCTTTTTTATAAAAGAGCGGATTTTCAAATCCTCATGCAACAATTTCGCATACTCCTTTTTGCTGAACCACTTTGAGTTGTGCGTTTTTATGTAACCTAAACGAAAACCAACAGGATGAACTTTCTGTCCCACTATCTCCTCCTTTGTCGCTCATTACACTTTTATAATTTTTTTACGTTTACGTTTTTTCTTTTTCTTTTTTGAAGCACTCGCTTCATCGGTCACTACTATAGTAATATGACTCGACTTTCTTCTTATAATGCCGGCCCGACCCATAGCCATCGGTCTCATTCTCTTTAATGAAGGCCCCTGCCCTACATAAGCCTCTTTAATATATATATCCTCCTGGCCTTTGCGTGATCTCAGGTTACTAACAGAAGATTTCAATACCTTCTGGACAACTTCGCAAGCAGCCTTTGGACTGAATTGCAATATATTAAAAGATTCCTTTACTGATTTCTTCTTTATAAGGTCTAAAACCTGCCCCACTTTGCGTGGTCCAACCCTGACAAATCTTGCTATAGCTTTTGCCTGCATCTTTCATGCTCTCCTGACTTAAATTTATTAATAAATTTTTATGTTTTCTCGGTTGCTCCCTTGGTATGTGCTGACCCGTGTCCTTTGAATGTCCTTGTAGGTGAAAATTCACCAAGCTTGTGGCCAACCATATTCTCTGTTATATAAACAGAGATAAATCTCTTCCCGTTATGAATAGCAAAAGTATATCCTACAAATTCAGGAGGAATACTCGAATTACGTGCCCATGTTTTAATAGGATCTTTTTTTCCTGCCTGTTGCAGTTTCCCAACTTTCTTTATTAGCTTTTCATCCACATAAGCTCCCTTTTTCGCTGAACGTGACATATATCATTTACCCCCAATAACTTATTACTTCTTCCTTCTCTTCTTAGGTCTTCTGCTAATAATCATCTTATCTGAAGGTTTCTGCTTCCTGGTCTTAAAACCCTTAGCATTAATTCCCCACGGAGATGTAGGAATATTATGCCCTTTACTTTTACCCCTGCCTCCGCCGTGCGGATGGTCTACCGCATTCATCGCCGTACCTCTCACAGTAGGACGGATTCCCAAATGACGCGAACGGCCTGCCTTACCAAGAGAAATATTCTTGTAATCCACGTTGCCCACCTGCCCTATAGTAGCTAAACAACCAAGAGCAACCAACCGAATTTCACCGGACGGCATCTTTATCTGGGCATAAGACCCTTCTTTAGCCATCAATTGCACTCCGCTTCCGGCACTGCGTGCCAACTGCCCGCCGTTACCTTTATGCAGTTCTATGTTATGAACAATGGTTCCTTCAGGAATATTCTCTAACGGCAGGGCATTGCCTACCTTGATTTCCGCCTGCGGGCCACTCGTTACAACCCCACCTATAGTCAACCCAAGCGGAGCTATAATATATCTTTTCTCCCCGTCAACGTAATTTAGCAAGGCAATCCGCGCGTTACGGTTAGGATCGTATTCAATAGTTGCAACTTTAGCCGGGATATTAAATTTATCTCTCTTAAAATCAATCAGGCGGTATTTACGTTTATGCCCTCCGCCCTGATGCCTTACCATTATACGCCCCTGAACGTTCCTGCCCCCTTTTGACCCTAAAGGTCTAAGGAGTGATTTCTCAGGAGTTTTTTTAGTAATATCATCAGAAGGAATGTAGCTTGCAAATCTTCTTCCCGGTGATGTAGGTTTATATTTCTTTACTGGCATAATTATGCTCCTTCAAAAGACTTAATCGTGTCTCCCTTTTTTAACGTAACAATTGCTTTTTTCCAATCGGGCCTTATTCCCTCATAACGACCCATTCTTCTTTTCTTACCCTTTACAGTCATTGTGTGTACCTTTAGAACCTTGACATTAAATAGACGTTCAATGGCTTTTCCTATCTGAATCTTACTGACATTTCTTGCTACCTTGAAAGTATATTTATTCTCTAACGTACGCTGACTCGTGCTTCTTTCAGTAACTAAAGGCTTTTTAATAATAGTTTGATCAACCTGCATATTATATCTCCCTGTTTAATTTGACTTCTTAAATAGATTCTCTAAAGGCTCTAGGGCATCTCTTGTTATAATTAACTTATCGCAACTCATAATATCATATGTATTTAATAAAGACACCTCTAAGACTTTTAACGTGGGTATATTATGTGAAAATCTTCTTAAATTTTCAGTTATATTCTTAACAACAAGAAGTGATTTTTCTTTGGCATTCAA
This sequence comes from Elusimicrobiota bacterium, assembly GCA_030673425.1. GTDB lineage: Bacteria > CAYTYR01 > UBA6262 > DAOVJB01 > DAOVJB01 > DAOVJB01. Next base: position 8,360 of record DAOVJB010000033.1, read on the forward strand.
TCTCTCCAAAATCTTACTAAAAATTCTCGTTTTAGGTTCAACCACCTCAATCGATTCTAAAACAATAATTTTTTTATCTTTTAATTTAGAAGTCAAAGCTCCCTTTAAAGCAATCCTTTTTTTCTTATAAGGCATCGAATATTTATAACTGCGCGGTTTCGGACCGAATGTTACACCACCATGCCTCCAGATAGGAGAACGGTTGCTGCCGGCCCGTGCACGGCCCGTGCCTTTCTGCCTCCATGGCTTGGCTCCCCCACCTTTTACTTCTCCCTTGGTCTTGGTGCATGCTAAACCCCTGTGTCTGTTGGCAAGATGCATTACTACTGCCTCATGCAAAAGCACCTGATTGACTTTATCAACAAAAATATCATCGGTAAGCTGAACCTTTCCTAAATTTTCTCCCTTTACGTTATATAAATTTACTTCAGCCATTTTTTCCTTCCTCTTGTTATTTTATATTATTTTGCTTTACCTTTTGTCTTTTTAACCGGGCCCTCTTTGACCTTTTTAATTTTTATTGTCTTGACTGTTTTTTTAACAAGCACCAGACCATTCTTCGCACCCGGTATGGCCCCTTTAACCATCAGGAGATTATTCTCAGGATCAATCTTTATTATCTTCAGTTTCTGCACCATTGCTTTGCTGCTGCCTTTATGACCCGGCATACCAGTCCCTTTATATACCCTGGAGGGATCGGAACTGGCTCCTATAGAACCCGGCGCCCTATGATGCATAGAACCATGTGAAGCCTTTCCTCCTGAATAGCCCCATCTTTTCATTACCCCGGTAAATCCCTTGCCTTTGGTAATTCCTGATATATCCACGTAATCACTCTCCCTGAATATATCAACCTTAATCTCCTGACCTACAGTGTAATCGCCAGTGTTATCAATCCTGAATTCCTTCAAGAATTTCTGTGGGGTAACGTTCTGTTTCGTAAAATATCCCTTCTTCGGTTTTGTTAATTTTTTCTCTTTTGCATCGCAAAAACCTA
>DAOVJB010000014.1 GCA_030673425.1 Elusimicrobiota bacterium
ATCCTTTTTTTCTTCAAGCTAATTAAGGCATAAATACCTATTCCTATGTAAACTATGAAAGCAATAATTGGCCAAATATTACTCCAGTTCATTATTGGAATATGATACGGGTAATAATCGTAAGTTAAGGGATGTGGAAAAATCAAAGAGATTAAATAACAGAACAGGCCCTATGATTATAATATCTGCATCAGGAACCTGTGAAAACGGAAGAATTCAGCACCACTTAAAAAACAATATAGAAAACCCGCGCAATACCATCGTGGTCGTAGGATATATGCCCAAAAACACACTTGGCAGAAAGATAATAGAAGGTCATGACATGGTAAATATATTCGGCAGGCCATACCAGCTAAGAGCAGAAGTTGTGGTAGTTGACGCTTTCAGTGCGCACGCAGATAAAAATGACCTCATTGGATACGTAAAAGAATGCCGGGGTCGTTTGAAGAAAGTGTTTATAGTTCACGGCGACCCTGAGCAATCAGAAGGCCTGAGGAAAAGAATAAAATCACTCAATATCAAAGTCAAGGTCCCAAAAAAGAACGAAATAGCCTATCTTAGAACTTCATAAACAGGAGGCCAATAATATGGAACCTATAAAACTGGTGCTGTTAAGACACGGAGAAAGTACGTGGAATAAAGAGAACAGGTTCACGGGATGGACAGACGTGGGCCTCTCAGAAAAAGGGATAGAGGAAGCACACAAGGCAGGGAGGGTATTAAAGAAAGAAAACTACACCTTTGATATTGCTTTTAACTCGGTATTAAAAAGGGCAACGAGAACACTCTGGATCGTCCTTGATGAAATGGACCTTATGTGGATACCTGTTCGCCGTTCATGGAGACTGAATGAAAGACACTACGGAGCCCTTCAGGGATTAAACAAATCAGAAACAGCCAAGAAATTCGGGGAAGAACAGGTGCTGATATGGAGAAGAAGCTATGATATCCAGCCGCCTGCCCTGGATAAAACAGACAAACTTTATCCCGGATTTGACCCGAGGTACAAAGACCTGGACGAAAAAGATATACCTTTAACAGAATGCCTGAAAGACACGGTAGAACGATTTCTTCCATACTGGCATGAGGTTATAACACCTGTTATAAAATCAGGCAAGAGGGTCCTTATATCCGCTCATGGAAACAGCTTGAGAGCACTGGTAAAATATCTTGATAATATATCGGATGAAGAAATAGTAAAACTGAACATTCCTACAGGCATATCTCTTGTTTACGAACTTGACAAGGACCTAAAGCCGATAAAACATTATTACCTCGGTGATGAGGAAGAAATCAAAAAGGCAATGAAAAGTGTTGCCGACCAGGGAAAAGCAAAAAAATAACGGATAAACCTATCGATTAAAATAGGTCTGCCCGCTATTCTTCATTCTTAATCTTATTTCTATTTTGTAAGTTTATTCAATATCAAAGCAACATAAATCGAAGACACACCGATCAAGCCGTACATTACTACACAAAGAATTGACCTGTCTTTCAAGATAGTAGAAACGATGTTAAAATTGAAAATACCAACTAATCCCCAATTCAAAGCACCAATAAGCACGAGAACTATAGCAATCCAGTCTATCAGATTAAGTTTTCCCATGTTTATCTTCACCTCCTCTTAAAGATTACTCCATAAAAATCTTCTACATCCGGTATATTTTTATGGTCCAGAACTAATCTTCAAATTTTACCACACTCTCCAGATAAACATATTACGTAATAATTATTTATTTGTCAAGGAATTATTTTTCTTAAATTGTTTTTCTCAAATTGCAATTTTATATATTTTAATAAACTTTTTTCTCTTTGCGTCTTGACCATATCCTGAAAAGCTCAAGATTTTCTTCCCGGAGAAAACCTCCGACCACTTTTACCCCGCTCCTGCCCAGTTGCTTCATTTCTTCATTCGAAAGGACAAGTTCATTAAATCCGAACCTTCTAGCATCTTTTATCCGCACGCCGTAAACTATCGCAGAAACCCTCCCCCAGTGACATGCACTAAAACACATAGGACACGGCTCGCAGGTTGAATAAACAACGCAACCTGATAGATCTATTCTATTTAATTTCCTGCATGCATCCCTTATAGCGCAGATCTCGGCATGCGCGGTAATATCCGTATCTTTCCAGACCCTGTTGTGAGTACAACTTATAACCTTTCCTCTTTTAACTATGCATGCACCGAAAGGAGTCTGGCCTTTTCTGATTCCCTTTTTTGCTTCCTTAATGGCAAGCTTCATAAATTTTTCATCGGTTATTTTAATCTTTCTCATAATATACCTTATCATCCAATAACAACACGGTTTCTAAGCCTGCCTATACCTTCAATTTCAACTTCTATCGTATCACCGGGGTTCATCTCGCCTACACCGGGCGGGGTGCCTGTTGAAATAATATCCCCGCAGGACAGACTCATAATCCCGGAAATGAACGAGACAACGTAACGAACCGTAAATATAAAGCTGGAGGTAACGGAATCCTGTCTTAGCTTGCCGTTTAAGTAAGCCTTGATCTTCAGCCTTGAAGGATCCAGGGAAGTTTCAACATAGGGCCCCACTGGACAGAAAGTATCAAATGATTTCGCCCTTGTCCACTGGATGTCTTTCTGCTGCAGAATCCTTGCCGTAACATCATTAAGGCAGGTATAACCGAGGATATAATCATCCACTTTATTCTCAGGAATATTTTTACCCTCTTTCTTTATGACAACAGCAAGCTCCGCTTCATAATCAACTCTCCTTACTGCTTTCGGGTATATAATGTCTTCTTCATGGCCGATTAAAGCGCTCGGGGGTTTCAGGAAAATAACAGGTTCTTTTGGAAGTTTCATCCCCAGTTCTATCGCATGGTCCTTGTAATTAAGGCCTGTTAGGATTATCTTCGAAGGAGTCGCAGGGGGAAGGAACTTTATGCTGGTGAGATCAATATGTTTTTTAGTGGGTTTTATATTTTTATAAGGATCATCCTTAATTACCCTCACGGAATTCCTCTTGAGTATACCCCAGAATACTTCCTTTTTATATGAGAATCTTACTATTTTCATTCCGATTCCCCCTAAAATAAAAAATCCTTCCGGCGGTATTAATTCCTGCAAGCAAGAAGGATTATATCAGAATTTTATATATTATGTCAACAAGAGAGGATTCACATAATATTACAAATTATTATTTCACAACACGTATATTAACCGCACGCACTCCCTTGGGGGACCGTTCGGTTTCAAATTCCACTCCCTGGCCTTCGTTCAGATCCTCAAACTTAATATCTACAAGACTATTCTGGTGAAAAAATATATCTTTCGAATCAGGAACGCTTATAAAACCAAAAGCTCTATCCCGCACCAGCTTTTTTATTTTTCCACTGGGCATATTTCGCCTCCTCAAAAATTAAGGCCCGGCTTTCTGGCCGGGCCTGCTTACTTCTCGGATTATATCTTAGTCACATTCTGGGCCTGGTCGCCTTTTTCACCTTTCGTTATCTCAAACTCTACTTCCTGGCCTTCTTCTAAAGTTCTATAGCCGTCACCCTGAATTGCCGTGTGATGCACGAATACGTCACCGCCATCTTCAAGGGCGATAAATCCGTAACCTTTTTGGCTGTTGAACCATTTGACTTTTCCTTTTGCCATTATTCACTACCCTCCTTCCTATTAAATTATTGTAGTAAATAATGGCAGATACCAAAAATCGCAAGACTTGCTCTACTCTGCCTTGCGACCTAACACCTTCTATTGCCTTATTTACTTCTCAACAATTAATATATATTAATTGTTTATTATTGTCAAGAAAAAAATCATTAAACTAAATTAAATAGCTTCTATAGTCGAAGGCGGTTTCTTTGTTATGTTATACGTAACACTTACCACACCTTCTACTTCCTGTGTTATTCTATCAGCAAGTGTTGCTAAGATATCATGGGATAATTTTGTCGGTGTTCCTGTTTTTGCATCAGTACTGTCCCAACACCTTACTTCCACCTGAAAACCAAAATCTCTTTTTCCGTCCCTTACACCCGTAACTTTATCCTCGTGTAAAATCGCAAGGTACTGAAATGCCTGCGTGCTTTTTAATTCTTGCTCAACAATACTCGTAGCTTTCCTTATGAGCTCTATCCTTTGAGGTGTAACCTCCCCTATTACCCTTGCCGACAATGCAGGTCCAGGGAAAGGAGGTCTGTTAAATATTTCCTCAGGCAGTGAAAGTGCTTGTGCCACTTTTCTTACCGCGGGTTTTCTTAACTGAACAAGCGGTTCTATTACTTTATAACCATACGCTTGCTGTGTATCTATCCCGATTTGTTGGAGTATATTATGCTGTCTTTTAACCCCTGCCACGGTTTCCTCTATATCGGTATAATTCGTGCCTTGTAGAAGATACCTGGCACCACTCTGCTTCACAAGCCTTGTGAAGACGTCCTTGTAAAAGGCATTTGTGATTGCCTCTCTTTTTTCCTCGGGGTCAGTTATACCCTTTAACGCATTAAAAAACTCCTCTTTTGCATCAATAAGCTCCACATTAACACCCATATCTTTGAAAAGCTTTACAACCCACTCGGGTTCATCCTGCCTCATTATCCCGTTATCTATGAAGTATGTCTTAAGGTTTTTGCCTAACGCCTTATGTCCCAACATGGTAACAGCCGATGAATCAACACCCCCGGATAACGCGTTAACAGCTAAACCGTTACCCACAATAGATGAAATCTCTTTTACCTTTTCTTCTATAAACTTATCAACAATTAAATTTTTTACTTCCACTTCTTTAATATCCAGCATATCACCTCCGATTACTGTCAAAATATGTTAATTATCACTGTTTTTTTATAAGGACAAGGTTTAACGTGGTATGAATATGATCCTGCCATGGCCAAAACATCGCAAGCACGGTGGCGTCATCAAAATCTTTTTTGAACAACGTCTGGTCGGTAAAAATCCCGCCGTGATCTTTTGTCAGGTTGTTGTCTTCTCGCGTAGGTTTTACGCCCTTTGGTTTTATCGCGGGTCCCAGGATATCACTTAATAATTTGTTCCATTGTTCTGTCTCCCGGGCGAAAAAAACGAGTTCGTAGGAATCCTCGCCGGCACTTCGTACTTCAACAATACCCAAACTACCACACTTTTCGATTATCTCTTTCAATGTCATATTCATATACCCCTAAATATATTTATTTCTCAAAGGATATAACTTTCTCATACAAAGTATCAGAATCCTCTTTACTCAAAAGAAGCCCTGCTGAAATCCTTATCCACCGGGCCAGTTCTTCTTTATCATTATAATTTACTGTATCAGGGCTCTTGGATAAATGCACTTCTATTTGTCTGTCCAGGAATCGCTTGGTATTATCACCCAGGAAAAAATGACATGCTTGATAAACTTTATTATAAAAATCTGAAGGCACTTTTACTCCTTAATAGCCAAACTATTTCTTAATATTTTCTAACGCCCATTCCTGGTATTCGTCAAGCTTGTTCTTAACACCCATAACAAACCTGCATGCCTTATCTCCCTTAGCCCGACACATGATCTCTCTGGCGTTAACATCTATACCGAAACTTTCAGAACACCAGCCTGCCGAATAACCTGCGTTCATCACGCATACGGGTCTCTTGGATGTCTGGCCCTTTACCGATATATACGACTCACACTCAAAAGAATAAGGATGGTCATATACCAGGAAGTAGTTATTATCAGGCGACGGTTTACTCTCAGGAAATATATCAACAAACGCCCATCCGGAATAATTAAAACTTATAGGCCCCGCGGCTAACTTGGCCATAGGATCTGTAACGTTCTGTACCTTGGCAAAATGCTTTGCGTCATCCCTGCCCAGGGACTTTGCCATAATATAGAGAAAATTATCAGCGGCTTTTTCGGCCATGTCACCCGATAATCCAATAGCATCACCTAGATTTTTTGCAAAATCAACCTTCAATGATTTTGCCCTGATTAAGATATATCTCTCCCCACCTATAGTTATTGTACCTTCGGTTTTATTGGAATTAAAGCTGGAAAAATAATTGCTAACATACTCCTCCGCTTTTTCAAACAACCCAACCATAGGTTCAGGAACCTTTACGCTTTTTAACGCCATAATCAACCTCCTTATATATTACCCCTGCTTGCCTGCAATAGGTACAGAGAACCGTTTCAGTCTTTTTATCAATACGGAAGTAGAAACCAGTTATTCCTTATTTCCACGCTTACCTAATAAAATGAAAGTGATGGCAACAAGAAGACAGGTATTCGTAAACGTTACAAGGGAATGCGCTTTTATCCCTCCTCCAGGCCCTAAAGCAAGAGGGATTAATGTATATCTAGAAATGATGGCTGCAATGAAAGTTATAGCACCAATAACTATGACTATATAAGCTATCTTTCTCATCTTTTTCACCTCCTTTCTTAAAAACACTACTCTATGTAATAGTTTTTTAAGATATCCTAATACTCCAACTTCTATCCTTCCAAATCACTAGCTACGTCTTTTATAAGACCCTCATCAATCATAGATACCCCCTTACCAAATCCTGAAAATAAAGCCAAATCGCAAATATGATTTATCCGCCGGGGTATTCCTCCTGATTTTTTATAAATAACTTTGTATGTTTCATCTATAAATATTGGTTGCACCCTGCCAGCTACAGCCAGACGATGTGAGATATATTCCCTGGTCTCTTTCTCACTCAAACTTCCCAGGTAACATTTGACAGCGATTCTCTGAACAAACTGTTTATTTGCATCAATAAGTTCTTTTAACTCCGGTTGACCTAAGAGCAAAAGTGTCAAAAGAAATCTATCTTCTAATTGAAAATTAAGAATAAGTCTTAATTCTTCCCAAACCCGACTATCATTAATCACATGCGACTCATCGATAATAACAACTGTTTTCTTCCCATCCCGCATATTATTCTCTAAAATCTCGTTTAATCTTTCTAATATAACATTGACCAAAACCTCTGATTTGCGAGTAGGTAGGTCTTTACCACCTAATTTGTAAACGATATACATCAGGAGTTCCTCGTAAGTTAAATAAGGGTTAGTGATAAATGCAATCTTATAGATATCCCTATCTAATTCTTTAAGCAATGTCCTTCCTAAAAGTGTTTTACCACAACCAAAGATACCTGTTAACATCGCTGCTCCCTTTCCTTCGGTGACTGCGTAAAACAGACGAGAAAGTCCCTCTTCATGCTGAGGAGATAGATAAAAAAAACGCGGGTCTGGCGTATTCTCAAACGGTTTCTCGCTTAATCCCCAATGTTCTTCATACATATTTAGTCTTTCCTCCAACTACATCCAACCATCTTTGACGCGTATTTTATTTCTATTTTGATACTTTCTGTGTTTATATTGTACATTATCTAATAATACAAAGCAAGCGCTTTTGTCAATCTTAGCAAAATAACCTAACCACGGAATATATTGTGTCAAATTCCATTCTTTCTTCTCTTTAATTCTAACCTATGTTTTGATCTTATTTCCCTTTCAACAAAGCCAACTATCCTCCCCCCCATAAATAACCCCAAAGCCAATAAAACCAAAAGAATAAGTGCATATTCCTCGGATATAAGCACAAATAAAAAGGCAAATATTCCCAGATATAATGTAACCAGATACATAAATAAGACTACCTGTCTTTGTTTTAAACCCATACTCAATAATCTATGGTGCAGATGCCTTTTATCCGCCTTAAAGATAGAACCCCTCCTTAATAGCCGGCGAATAACCGCCATAACGGTATCATAGATAGGAATGGCTAAAGCGGTAATCGGAATCAACAAAACTGTTGCAGTTGCTGATTTATATTGAGACTCAATCAATACTGTTGATGCCAATATCAAACCTATAAACATACTTCCTGTATCTCCCATAAATATCTTAGCAGGATAAAAATTAAACCGCAGAAAACCTAAGACACTCCCAGCCAAAACAGCCAATAAAAATGCAGTTATGTAGTTATGCAGGAATAGAGCAATAAAAAGAAGTGACCCGCTGACTATAGCCGTTATACCCGCGGCTAATCCATCCAATCCATCAATCAAATTCATTGCATTAATCAATCCCACAATCCAGGCAACAGTAACCAATACACTTAAAAATAAAGGAAGATGCATTTCACCACCAAGGAAAGGATTAGTTAGCAACTCAATTCTAAATCCATAAGCGAACAATATCAGGGCAACGACAATCTGCCCGATAAGTTTGGTAATCGGCCTGATATTTCTCATATCATCCCATAACCCTAATATCACAATAAGTGTGCCTCCGATCAGAAGCCCTTTTAACCTCTGAGAAAACTCTATCTTAAACTGCTGATTGGTATAAAAAACAACCAATATGGCAACAACAAAGGCAAAATAGATTGCCAGACCCCCTAAGTAAGGAATAGCCCTGGTATTAACCATTCTCCTGCCTGGTATAGATAATATCCCGGTTTTTAGAGCTATTTGTCTCATCAAGGGCGTCACTAAAAGTGAAATTCCTAATGAAATACCAAAGATAAAAACAAGCAATGAATAATTAATCATAAGTTCCTCTTCCTTTCCATAAATGTACTGTTTCACTAACTCAGATTCACACAGATTTTTTCTCCTGGGTATCTATGTATATCCTTCTTTTATCTGGGTGCATCTGTGTCAATTGTTTACTCTCCTGATTATCTCAAGAATGGTGTTTATTTCATTATATACAGGTATAACTATAGATAAGATATCTTCAATCAATTATCCTCTTTTATTACTTGAAAAATCAGTCCCTTAGGAATAATATTATATTTCTTTCTTAAATTAATGATATCATAATATGGCTCTAAATCGGCTAAATAAATTGTATAGTTGTCTATATTCTTAGCAATAAACTCTGGAATATCAATTGATTCATCAAATACAATTTTTGCATTGCAACTCTTATTTTCAACAATACGCAGATAGTTAATTACAGCAAAAGGTGTAAAATCAATAATTATAATACTGTCGGGCTCAACAGTTTCCAAGACCTCTTTACCATACAAATATGCTCCGAAGTAATTGCTCTTATCTGGTAGCAGGAAAAATCTATTATTGTCTCGATAGGGAAGGCTGCGTGCTTTAATCAAATCTATGTTTAGACTATCAACTATAAAAGGCATATTGTAATATAACAAAATCGGCAAACAAACCATAGCGAGGAAAATAATGGCTTTTCTAAAATTATTTTTTATAGAATTAAATCCAATCCCAATGAAAATTGCAAAGACTAAATAAGTAGGAACTAAAAGATAAAATTGCTTTTGACGCATATATCCGCTGGCAAAACAAATACTGATTATGGATATAATCAATAAAAGCAAAAATAATCTTTTGTCTAATTTAAAAAACCTTCTCATCCCCTTCAACCCCAACAAAAAGCCAAAGATAGGAAATTGATAAAGAAGATAAATAGGGTATTTTATAAACTCCAAAACCATCTTATGGATAGGTCTATAGTAGCGCTTAAATGGTATTGCTATAGTGAAAAAAAGCACTTGAGTTAAATTATGATACTTGGAGATAATAAGAAAAATTAAAAGAGATGACCCCAATAAAAAGGAAATAAACATAAAGAAGACATTCTTCTTTTCAAAAATATTTTTATTTTGCCTACAGCAAAGAAAGTATATTATATAAGCAGGCATAAAGAAAATCATAAGTTCATTGTTCGATATACTTAAACCAAATAGAAAAAAGAAAAGATAAAGTAATCTATTGTCCTGGCTTTTCTGCCAGGTTAATAATATCAAAATAAGCAAAATAAAAAAGAAAGATAAGAGACTATAGGTTTCATTGATTACTGCCAAGTGCCAAAAAGTATGAGAAACCATTAAACTTAAAGCGCCACAAATGGAAGACAATCTTGAGTTAGTTATCTTAAAAATTACAAGATACAGTAGAAACACAGCCAATGAACCAAAAAATGCTGACATAAGATTCTGTCGAAAAGCAATATTACCAATGGGAATTAAATTAAACAATGCTCCAATTAAACTATGTAAAGGATGATTGCCAGGTGTATAATCTAACCTCCAGATATAGGCAAAGACTGCTAATTTAGCACTATCTCCCCAAACTACAGTGGGAGCTAAGGTCTTAAGATAAAATAGAAAAGAAACAATCCATACAGAAACTCCCAGCCAGAAGCGCTGAAAGATTGTTTTTTTACCAAAGTTAAAAAGGTTCATAATTAATGTATCTACTCCATTAATTAACAAGTTCATATAATCGGGCCTTCTGATATATTTTTTCTTTATCTGTATGCATCTTGTTCTTATTTCTTAATATCTGTGTGCATCTGGGTCAATTCCTCATAGACAATTTTGATTTGACTTACCATTGTTTGGGCACTAAATTTAGCATCTATCTTCGCTCTTCCTGCCTTCCCCATCCTGATTCTTAAATCCTCATCCGCAATCAGCGTAATCATCGCCTCGGCTAAAGCAGTCACATCCCCTGGCGGAACCAATATCCCTGTTTTTCCATCATCTACCACATCAACAATCCCTCCTACCTTAGTAGCAATAACCGGCTTGCCTTGAATCATTGACTCGAGTAACACCCTGCCTAAACCCTCAAAGAATGAGGCAAGAACAGCAATGTCAAAGATAGCAGTAACCTTGGGAATATCTGTTCTAAAACCAGTAAAGATTACATAATCACCCAAGTCCAATTGATGCGTCAGTGCCTCTAACTCCCTTCTTAAATATCCCTCGCCAACAAACATAAATTTGACATTAGGCACTTGAGTAATTACACTCCGGGCAGCTTGCAATATACATTTATGGCCTTTGCCTTCCCATAATTTGGATACCACTCCCACTATTAAATCAGCAGGCTTTATCCCAAACTGACGTTTTTTTTCCTGAATGTCAATTTTGACCTGAAACTTATTTATCTCAATGCCACTGTAGATAGTAACATATTTTTCTGGCTTTCCTATCATCAACTCCAGCCCCCACTGTCTAAGAGGTTCTGAAATGGTAATCAATTTATCAGTAAACTTAGCAGCGAATCTCTCTAACCAAATGAACAAGCTGCGACGAGGCTGCCTCTCATACTCGTGGAAGGCAAACCCGTGAATGGTGTGCACAATTATGGGCACGCTGGCAATCCTTGCTGCCAGACGACCAATAAAACCTGCTTTAGAATTATGGGTATGAACAATATCATAACTTTGGTGCCTTATTAACCAAACCAATTCCAATAATGCCATCAAATCATTATAAATACTAATTTTCTGAACAAAATTCCTAATCGAGTGAAATTTTATCCCTTGATTCACTACCTCATCCACCAATGGCCCGTCCGGCGCACAGGCAAATTCTACCTCATACCTATCCTTATTAAGTCCAGCCATAGTTAAAAGGGTATTGATTCCTGAACCACTTACAACAGGTAAAGTATGAATATGTAAAACTTTAATTCTTTTCATAAATTCCTGACATTTCAACTATTAAATTCAATAAAATTTTAGTAGTCATTTTCAACATGGCTGTAACAATTACAAAATTCAAAATATTGGTTCTCAACTGATAATCTCTGAATAGACTCTTTCATACTCTGTGACAACTCTATTCCAAGAATAATTAGAAGACACAAAATCTCTACATCTTCGGCTCAACACCGAAATGTCCTTAAAGGTTAAGTAAAACAATATCTTTTCTGCCATAGACCTAGCCTTTGTGTCCTTAAATAATAAATCTTTATCTAATCGTCCCAGAATCTCCTTGGTTCCACCGACAGGGGTTCCCAGCACAGGAGTACCACAGGACAGCGCCTCTAAGGTAACAAGTCCAAAACCTTCCAAGCATCTACTTGGCAGAATAAAAAGGTCTGCTGCCTGATAATGTAAGGGTAACCTATCCTCTTCAATGAACCCAGCAAATTTGATATAACTCTCTAATCCTAAATCCTTAACCTGCCTTTTTAATTTCTCCTCCAGAAAACCCCTGCCTCCAATAATAAGGACTACATCTCGCTTTCCTTTTACTACAATGCCCATAGCCTCAATTAAATCTCCAAGTCCCATACGAGGAACCAAGTTCCGTACAGTAAAAACAAGAGATTTATCCGAAGAAATACCTAATTCAGCCTTTGAGGCTTCTTTATCTCTTGGCAGCCCAAACCTTTCTGTATCCACTCCCCCTGGGATAAACTCTATCCTACGTGGTGAAGTTTTATGAATACTTAAAATCTGCCTTTTGGTATATTCACTTAATACGACAATCCTTTGACAACTGTTTAATCCTCTTCTCTCAACCCACTTTCTCATAAATGAGCCGATTCCAGTTCTTCCAGTTTTTATCTCATACTCCTTAGGCCAAGAGGAGTGAAAAGTATATACCTTGGGAATTTCCTGTGCCTTCCTTGATAAATTTACACCTAAGGCAGAAAGGGGGTGATGAAAATTTATTAAATCGAATGATATCTTTTTTAACATCTGCCTAAAAGTTTGAAAAGCGTTTATTAAAGATGAGGCAACAAAAGCTACAATGTTTTGAGAATTAACATTGTATCGATTAATCCTAATTCCTTCTATATTCGCTTGCAGGGGTAAATTTCTATTTAGTCTCGGAGTTAAAATATAAACATTATGACCTTCCCTTACCAATCTCTTGCTAATCTCATTAACTACCCTCCCACTGCCCCCTATGACATCGGGAAAGAAGACATCGGTTACCATTAAGATATTCATATGCATTTCCTCACAGATTTCATCTATCTTCCACAAGCTTTTCCAAATATTTCTAATATCCGCTGACTATTTTCTCTATAAAAAACTGCCTTGCCCTGATTAACCCTTTTTGAATCAATCTTCAATCTTATCCTTCATTATACAAATCCCTGAACCAAATTTCCAAGACTAACAATGCCCATATCTGATGCGTAAAAATTCCCTGGCCAGAAAAATGCCTTTTTAAGATCCCCTGCACACAATCAGGATTAAAATAGCCCCTTTTTTTAATATTCTCTTGGGAAAGTATTTCCAAAACATAACGCTTAAGGTCTCCTCTAAGCCAATCAGCCAGAGGAACCATAAAGCCTTGCTTTGGCTTATTTAAAATCTCCTGCGGTAGAAGACCTTCCAGCGTCTCTTTAAATAGACCTTTAAGTCTAAAACTCTTTAACTTTAATTGATAAGGTATGGCAAAACAAGACTCCATCAACTTATGGTCGCAAAAAGGAACCCTTATCTCTAAGGAATTAGCCATAGACATCCTATCCGCCATAATTAAAAGGTCATCAGGTAAATATGTGTTTATATCTGCATAAACAATACGATTCAGGTAATTCTGATTATCTATCTCCTTAAAATAGTTTAGATGAATGTATTCTTTTCTCCCCTTAATCTCTTGTTTTATATCTTGATTATAAATTTTATCCTTCATTTGATTATCAAAGTAACTTATCCAGGCCACGTATCTTTCTTGTGGTGTCAGCAATCCTGATTCCATAAATCTCTTCATCCTGCCGGGATTATCCCTGCCTTTTGGAGAAGATTTTATCCAAAAGGAAAGGTATCGTAATAATTTGCGTAGAGAAAAAGGTAATCTCTCATAATATGAAGAGACAACTGCTCCTGCATAGCGTGGGTATCCTCCAAATACCTCATCTCCACCAATACCGGAAAGAGCGACTTTTACATATTGCCTTGCTTCTTTAGAAATAAAATATGTAAGGATGGCTGAAGAATCAGCAAAGGGCTCATCTAAATAACCAACCACCCTGGGTAGAATCTCTATTATATCTGGTTTGATGATAAATTCTTGATGCTGGGTATTGAATCTTTTGGCAAC
>DAOVJB010000188.1 GCA_030673425.1 Elusimicrobiota bacterium
AGTCTTCTTTCAAAATTTCCTTGGTAACTTTTAGTTGATGATTCAGTCTTTTATTTTGCACAATATTTGTAACTGAACCACAGGCTCCGCTCTTGACATCAGAAACACCATAAATTAAATGCCCTACCCTTGCCCAGATAAGTGCCCCTGCACACATACTGCAGGGCTCAATTGTAACATACATCACTGTATTATTAAGACGAAAATTCTCTAAGTATTTTGCTGCTTTTTTTATTGCTAAAATCTCAGCATGAGCCGTAGAATCGTTTAACCTTATCGTTTGATTATATCCACGAGCAATTATTTTACCCTTAAAAGTAATAACAGCACCTACAGGAACTTCTCCCTTTCGGTAAGCTTTTTCTGCCTCTTTTAAGGCTTCACGCATAAAAAATTCATCTGGTTTCTTTATCATTTTATCAACAATAAATGTGCGCCCGAGAGGATTCGAACCTCTGGCCTACTGATTCGTAGTCAGTCACTCTATCCAGCTGAGCTACGGGCGCATCGCTCATTCAAATTATTTATTAAGTATTATTTTTGATTTGCATAAAGATTATTTTTCTATACATTATAAGGATTATTATTATTATAACTATCATTAATATATTACTATCATATAAGCTTTCTAACCCTGTACTCTTCAGTGAAACAGGCTCCAGTGCCTGGCTACCCCAGTAACTGACAAAACCTGTCCAGAAAATGTGAATAAACTGATCCATCCAAAAGGCATTTCTATTCTTCCAGCCTTCCTCGGTGAGCCAGAATTTTACTTTATCTGTTATAAAATGAGCAATTCCCAGGAAGATTATATACCACCACATTAAACCCTGTCCCAGGAAAGGAATGGATAACAATATTGCACAAATTACAAATATCAAACTATGTAAAGCAATTCCCCATATACTTCTGGTTTTCATCCTGAATATAAAGTCAAACTGAAGAGGAAAATCTCCTAATACATGTGCTAAAAGCAAACGAAGAAAAAGATACATTATTCCTCCTTTGGTTTCTATTATACATTAAACCTGAACTGAACTATATCACCATCTTTAATTTTGTAGTCTTTGCCCTCGGTTCTGACTAAACCCTTATGATGCAAAACTTCAGGAGATTCCACTTTGCTTAAATCATCCCAGTTAAATACCTCGGCTCTAATAAAACCTCTTTTCATATCAGAGTGAACCTTTCCTGCTGCATCAACTGCCCTGGTTCCATTGGTAACAGTCCATGCTCTCACTTCCTTATTTCCTACCACTGTAAAAAATGTCACAAGGTCAAGTAATTTATAACCGGCAACTATAAGTTTCTGTAGGCCTGATTTATCAATACCTAATTCCTGCCTAAATTTTTCTCTCTCTTCGGCAGGTAATTGTACTATTTCCGTTTCTAACTGAGCAGAAATACTTATTACTTCTGCGTTTTCCTTTGTAGCATATTGAGCCACCTGAGATACAAATTCTTCTTGTTTTTTCATCTCAGCTTCTGTGTATTCATTTGGATCACCTGTATTTGCTACAAAAAGAACTGGCTTGGCAGTTAAAAAATCAGTCGGATTATAAATAGTATTGACTTCTAAAGTCCTAACAGGTTTCCCTTTTTCCAAAGATTCTTTAATCAATGCCAACTTACTTAACGTCTCTTTTTCTTGTTTTCCACCGCTTTTGGCTTTTTTCTCTAAGCCTGAAGAAATTCTATCTATTGTTCCTAGATCAGCTAACATCAACTCAATATCTATAGTCTCTATATCTCGTACAGGATTAATACTTCCGTCAATATGAGTAATCCCTTCTTTAAGAAAACAACGAACAATATGTATAATACCGTCTGCTTCTCTAATATGAGAAAGAAATTGGTTGCCTAATCCTTCGCCTTTACTTGCACCTTTAACCAAACCAGCAATATCAATAAATTTTATAATTGCGGGGGTTAATTTTTGAGGTTTATATATATGAAATAACCTATCCAATCTTTCATCAGGAACCTCAACAATTCCCACATTAGGATTAATTGTACAAAAAGGATACGCACTAACTGAGGCATGTCCTGCAGTTAAGGCGTTAAACAACGTTGATTTTCCCACATTGGGTAAACCAACTATACCTAACTGCATAATATCCCTCTTTTATATGTTTTATGTATTATAATAACCATAAGTTTTGTACTTCTTTTAATTATTATTTTAACGAATTATCCCTATGATTTTATTAAGATATACAATCAAAGGCGCAAATACCAGACTCACTACAGCCATCAATTTAAGCAAAATATTCAAGGATGGTCCAGAGGTATCCTTAAACGGGTCTCCAACAGTATCTCCTATTACAGAAGCTTTATGAACATCGGAACCTTTCCCGTCTAAGTGTCCTTCCTCAATATATTTCTTTGCATTATCCCAGGCTCCCCCTGAATTAGCTAAAAATATTGCCAAAGGAACTCCTGATACTAACGACCCTACTAAAAAGCCTCCCAACGTCTCCACCCCTAAAAAAATCCCTATTAAAAGAGGTAATGTCACAGCCATTATACCCGGTAAAATCATCTCTTTTAATGCTCCTGCTGTAGTAATATCAACACAGCGGGATGCATCAGGCATTGCTTTCCCTTGCATAAGACCTGGGATTTCCCTGAATTGCCGACGGACTTCCTCTACGACCTTAAATGCCGTTCTTCCTACAGCCTGCATAGTAGAACTGGAAAAGACGAAAGGAATTACACCTCCGATAAACAACCCTGTTACTACTCTGGCATACAAGCAATTGAGGACCTCCAAACCACTTGCTTTAGAATAAGCGGTAAAAAGCGCCAGAGCCGTAAG
>DAOVJB010000164.1 GCA_030673425.1 Elusimicrobiota bacterium
AACAGCAACAAATATTATTAGCATGATTTTTTTTGTTAGTTTGGTACTTACCATATTTAACCTCTAATTTTTAGCTTACTTAGCTACTGCGATCATTCCGCTGATTAACTCTCCATCTACATCAAGCTGGTAAATATAAACTCCGCTCTCTAGGAGCCTTTCTTCGTCATCTCTTCCATCCCACTCGTAGGGTTCAGAACTTATAGTCCTAACTCTTTTTCCTGTAATATCAAAAATCTTAATTGTAACTCTCTTGCCGCTTAAACCTTCAAATTCTGCTACATCATTTATACCGTCAGGAGTGGCAGGTGTAATAATCTTGGTCTTCGGACGATAGTCATCGGCAGCAAGCTGTCTTGCCGGGAAGAGTGCATAAATACAAAAATGCATGATTTCCGTTGTTACTATGTTGCTAATTCTATCTATCTTTCCACCTACATACCTCCAGTCGTATCCATCCCACCAGAAAATACGCAGCTCTTCTTCGGCGATATTGGTTCCGTCTACAATACCATCATGGTCTATGTCAAAATAGAGGAGACTCATTGTTGAAGCTCTATTAAAGACTAACCCGTCAGGAGAAAACTCATAAGCTGCAACAGGTCTATTACTTATTGCAGCACCACTGCCAGGAGACACTTCATTCATATCAACAATTTGTCTTATTATAATCTCGGTAGGTTCTGATAAAGCATTGGGTGGTATAGTTAACTGAGTCTGACCGTCTTCAGGATTACCGTCCCTAAGTACAATTGTTCCTCCAGCTGAGGTTATAGTTACAGCCACGATAGCTGGGTTAACTTCAATTTCGATAGGAACAACAGGTGAAGGAATATTCCTGCTGTATCCGGCTCCGGAATAACAACTTGTATTGCCGGCATTATCAGTAGCGGTTATATAATAATCAACTCCGTCGGTAGTTACTACCTCAGGAGGGATGTCCATCCTCATATTGTAATTATTTGCCGCTTCATTGGGAAATATTTTTCTGGGAACAACATCTTTATTCACTGAGGAACCGGAAAATATGTAATAAATTCCTTCTGTTACTTTTTCATACTCGGTATCAGAATGCTTCTTATAATAAAGGCTTACTTCAACAATTTCCATATCGTCGGTTACATTTGCTTCAATAACCACTTTATTTCCTACAATATTAATTAACTTTACCGGGGTGTGAGAAATAATCGGCGGGTTGGAATCCATTATTACCGTAAAGACAAAACTACCATTGCTTGTATCTTCTTCTGAGGAGACTGAATTTACCAAGAAAATAGACAAAAATATCCCTGTTATAGCTACGAGGCTAATTTTCTTAAGGATATTCAATTGTCTTTTTTTCTTAATATTGAGCATTGGTCTCCTTTCTCCCCTGTTGTTTTTATGTCCTGCATTCTCTGCTATTCTTCAACAGTCACATAAACCATGCTATACTTCCCTACCGGTATATCCTGTTTAAGCACCTCAGTATAAACAACAAACATATATTTTTTGCCTATATGCTCTTCCTTATAAGGAATTTTGAGATGCATCTTTATTTTCTTTATCCCATTTGCTGATACTTTAAGCTTAGGTTTAATAACCTTCAAAAATGAAGCATCAGGACATATTTCGTATCCCTTAGGCGGAATAATTATCGTTTTTTTAGGATCCATGCTTGTTATTTTATATGAATACGTCTCATCATTCGGATTTACTAACTTAAATGCCTTGCCGGTTAATTTCTCAAGATTATAATTCCTGTCTAATTCAACAGTTGCATAAATCGTCTGCGGTGTAACGCTAAAATTCAGATTTGCCTTAAGTTGGCTAATTTCCTCAGGTGTAACATCCGCTCTGACAGGAGCTATGTTAAGAAGAACCCTGCTCATTAAACCCAAACCCATAAACCCAACAGAACCGGTACTGTGAGAATAGATGTGAAATTGATATTTTTTGCCCAGATATTTCTCATCATCAGGTATTGAAATGATTACATCGGTCACTGCGTTCTCTTTCGGAGCAATGGTAAAATATTCCTGTCCCAGTTTAATCCAACCAGTAGAAGGTATTACTTCATAATCGTCTTTCAGACTTCCTGCTCCCGGAGCGATAATTTCCACCTGGATATCTATCGACATATCTCCGGTATTAGTCACTCTCAAAGGGAGATTAAGCAACTCGCGGGTGTTATAACTCAGGCCGATAGCAACATTACGAAGAATAACCTCTCCCCAGGAAGTAGATAAACCGGCCCTGGCATGTGCAATTTGCGGTATAAAAATGACTATTAATATAACTAATATTATTTTTAATATAAAGTTGTGCCCCTTATACTTATTATTTAACAATTTACGCCTCCTTTATTTAAATTTAAATACATTTTATAGTATATAGTACCTCCTCTATTACTATATAGTATCTACTATACACCATTATCATTCTAATTTAAATAAAAAGATATCTTAATATTCCACCTACATTAAAAATATGCAGGAGGTAGTAGATTCAATCTCCGTGGTTATCCCCTACCCCTGCTAAGGGGAGGGAGATAACCACATTGATCAAATTTAATCAAGTCTCAACACTTATGGCAGAATAGCTGTAATAGTAGTGGTAATATTTAATGGTCCTGTAGTTGTACTTGAAGTTGGCATCCCTAGTCTGTAATAGAGACTTCTGGTTGCACCAGGGCCTACGCTTGCTCCGGTCGCACCACCATCAATAGAGAACTTTGTACCAGTGGAGATATCTCCATTATCTTCATCATCCCATCCGCTACTCTTTAAGAGATCCTCTCCTCCAAAATCAGCAGCTATTGGAGCTGAATCATGAAACGCTGCAGCTACTGTAAACGTATTTGCTCCCTGTGTAGCACCTAATGTCCATACACCAGCATCAAAACCCTTGAAACAATAGGTTTGTACGTATCCAGCTGAGTCGTTAGTTATGGTGATTGCTGTAGAAACAGCACTAGCACTAGGAGCTAAAGCTCCAAAATCATGGGTGTTCGGGCTTATTGAGATACTCAAGTCTCCGCTTACGCTTACACTTAAGGTTACATTACCATAATTCAATGCATAAGCCATAGATGCGCTACCTATTAAAATAACGCCCAGTAATATTCCAATGAATTTTTTCATCCTTCTTCACCTCCTTTCAAATAAAAATGTATTAAAAAGATATTCCTTTATAGTTAGTTTTAGAAGATGCAGAGGAGTAGGAAGAAAAACC
>DAOVJB010000072.1 GCA_030673425.1 Elusimicrobiota bacterium
AGTTATATTACCGTTTCCTGTTATAGTAGTAGGTAAAACATCAGTAGGGCTTTGAGTGGTTACTACCACCCCTGTTGTAAAACTAACTTCTGATCCATAAATTGTCCCTGCAGGAGTTATGGCGTACGCTTTGACATAGTATTTTGTTCCACCTGCTAACCCCGTCATAGAAGCAGTAAAAGCACCAGTCCCAAAGTCTCCATTTTCTTCAAATACATCATCTGCTGTTGTCGGGCTTCCCGTGGTGTTATAACATACCCCTCGTTTAGTAGCATTTTGCCCGCCTGTATCGGTAATATTTCCATTACCTGTTGCGGTTTCAAGGGCTATAGCCGATACTGCCTGAGTAGTGACAGTGGGAGCTACAGAAATATTGTTAAATTCAACTTCAAATAACCAGGGTAATAAAACAGTCCCCTTTATGCGGACTTTAGTAACTATTTGATTAGAGCCTATCGTTTTTTCAACCCACGTCCTGTCTGCTATTTCCCCACTGTATATGTTATGCCAGGCTGCCCCATAATAAACATCTATACTAAGATCCACAGCAGCATAGCCCCCACCTTCGGTTGTAGTGGCATAAACCCTTATCTTATCGCATAATATGGAAGCACGAAGATATTCTACATACTTATTGATAGTCCCATTAATAGCATAAGTAGCCGTATTACCATCGTAAGCGTTTGCCTCATTAGTCCAAGCACTGTCGGGGTCATTAGAACTTGTTGGTTTTACCCAATTATCCGCCATTCATAATTACCTCTATTTGACTTTTAATAAAATTTATGCTAATTATTAGATATGAAAAAAATCATTATATTTCTAATATTGACTCTTCTTTTGTCTGGTTGTAGTGTCTTTAATCTAAACGACTTTGTTTTGCCTGACGATATTGAATTTATTAATACAATTAACGAATTAGACACTCCGAAAAAAATATGCTCCTATATGAAAGAGTATTTTACTTACGAAACACATTTATTTTACGAGCCAGACCCCTATACCTTTTGGAAGTTAAAAAGGGGCGATTGTACTGATTTTGCCAACTTCGGAACTTTCGTAGCAAGCTACCACGGACACGAAACCTGGCAAGTCCATATATATTTTAATAGTTCCTATTTTCACATAATCGCTGTTTATAAAGAGTCTTACGGATATTCTTTTTCAAGTAACCAATTTTATTACCCAAAAGATGATATTTACCACAATAATTTTCAAGAGTGCGTAGACAGAGATTTCTTATTTAGATTAGACGATTGGGTCTCCTATGAAGTCTACGACTACAATATGAATCTGATTGAGAAGGTACAAAGATAACTACGCTTCATAATAATTTCCGAAACAAGGCGTTGCAATATCCAACTCGCCCCAACTCTTAACTATTCCGTCAGAGATCTTTAACGTTATAACTTTGTTATTTAAAGCGTTGTCATATGGTATGCTCCACCATATCTCGCCGGTCTCTGCAATATAAGCCCCATAAACCAGATAAGCAGAGGAAGGCTCTATAAGTTTCATTATTGGGTCGATGCCTTGAGATACTTCTCCCAATTCCATTTCCCGAATAGTTAAATCATTCGCTAACCAGAAAACTCTACCGTCAGGATCTTCTACAATAGAATGATTAGACAAATTACCTATATTACCTGGTATTACAGACCAATTCCAAACATCACTTGTTGAGACTAACCACTGCCTGATACGAAGTTTCTTTTTGAATATAATCAACTGCCCTGCATAAATCTTAAAACCGAAAATAACCTCATTGCCTTCTGTTTCTTTACTCCCTGCGTCCCCTGAACTCCAATCCGTCTCGTCTCCGATATCATTCCAACGTTCCCTCTGAGGATATGAGACTCCATTTTCGTATGTATAACCCAAAATTAGATAATTCTCGAAAGTAGTAACGTATTTTGCTTTAGTGAGAAATTCAGCTCCTGTATAGTTGATTCCTTGAAACTCTACTACTGTCCCGCCACTTGTGTAAGTAGTGTAGGCGGAAGAGTCTATACCATCTAAAGTGAATGTATCAACGTCTATAACTGTGACGACGAATTGTAAGTTATTTATCTCAGTCATCCCGCCTACATTTTTGATAAAGACCCTATCCCCTGTGGTTAACCCGTGTGCTGTCGCTGATACCTGGCAAGGGTCTGCTTTGGTTGCCGCCGTAATATTGGTCGAAGAAGTATTCTGTAAAGGCATAAAATAGCCGGAAGTATCCCATTCTAAGACCATATCAACATAATTTGTGGCGATTACCATATCGTTGTAGGTTTCTGTGTCCCACTCCGTACAATCCGATTGACAGGTAAATTTTACGTCCCAGGCTTTTGTCGACGTATTCCAAAGGTAGATATGAGCCTTTGTGAAGGCTAATTTATATTCTGCCCCGGTAGTTCTCTTTACGAATCTGTGATAGTGGAGAATAGGGAAAGTATCGGGAGTTTGTGTTTTTACACTTGACCCATTCAACATATCCGGTTCTCTCATCTGTCTACGTCTGACTTCACCGTATTTACGGACAATATTTTGATTCTGCGTTTGTACAGTTTTATCGAGCAATATAACAGGGAAGTCGTGTTTCTCCCCTAATATCGGTGCAAATATACCGAAGAGCTGTTTCTTTGCCATACTTCTCCTTATAAATCGTTATTCTTGACGAATTTTGGTTCTCTCTCAATCATCTTTGATAGTGACGGCAATAATAAGAGTTCTAATTCTTTCTCATACTTTATCTGGTCATCAGTCAAACCATAACTCCTGCAGACTATTGCTTTAGTCTTGGCATAGATAGCGTCCCGGTAAATATCGCCAAAAGGAATATCGTCCACTACCTCGGTCCCGCCTTCTGTTTCTAATATAAATCTTGGGTAGAATAACGTTATCGTATAGACAGCGTCAGGAGTAGGATAGGCATACCAAAAACCGCCGTGTAAGGCATAACAATAAGGCTCATTTCGGTCATCTGTCGTTTCGTCTCTTATAGCTGTTTGATATTCGTCAAAGGTTATTTTATATAATGGGTCATTATCGGCAACTTTTATGCTTATTAATTTACCCTTATAATCGAGCGGCAACGAATAATAAGTCCTACCTATTATCGTCGGTACAGTTGTTTCAACGAATAGGAAATCGTCCTTTAAGGATAACCACTTCAAAGATGCCAATAAATGTTCTTTTAAGGTATCCGCTGTTTCGCTACGGTCTAACTCAGTATTTACGTGATTTAAGACTTCGGTCTTTGTAATCGCCATCTAATCACCTTCCTTTAATATAAAATTCCAAATAGATATATCGTATTCCCTGCCGCACCTGATTGACTTGCTACCTGTGCCTCAATAACTGTGGCTGCTGCATAAGATTTAATCTTTAATGGTGTGGTATTTGGTATAGGTTGTAAGATAACCGAATCATATTGTGCGTCTAAATTAGATAGAGTATTTGCAGGTATAAAGTCTGTCTCCGTTCCATTTGCACCTATTGAAACTGTCGTAGTTGCTCCTGCGTCTGCTGCTGCCACAATGATAGCGTGAGACAGGACACATCTTTTACCAGTTGGAACGGTGTATAAGGTAGTGTCAGCGTCAGCGTTAAAGGCTACAGTTGTGGTGCTTAATAGACCTAAAGCTTTTTCTGGAATTACACCAGTGTCAATAGATACCACATTAGAAGATACACTTACATCTCCCCAATCTTCATCTGCGAAATCAGCTTTTAGAATTAAATTATCTTCAATAGCAGTTGCTATTCCTATTGTTTGGTCTGAATCTGGGACGACTATAGTTCTATCCGCTGTAGGGTCGGTTATATCAAAAAGAGTTTCAAAATCGTTTGCAGTAGCACCCTCAAAGGATAAATCTCCCGTTGCATTAAGTTCAGCTATATTTTTATTCCCTATATTAAAGATAATTTTTCCTGCTCCAACTGCACTTATATCAGAATAGATTACGATATAATCACTATTCGCTCCTAATCCTAATCCATTTATGCGGGTGCTTGTTCCAGCAGAACGTAATCTAATAAATTCAGTAAGTTCAACTTCATTAGTAGCACCTGCCGTAATGAGACTTAAATTATAAAGGGAACTTATCCACGCAGAACCATTATATTGTTTAAGAATATGGTCTGTTGTATCCCAATACATATCGCCCTCAACAGGAGTAGTAGGTATTGTTTGTCCTGCCTTAAGGTATTTTCCTAATGTACCACCAGTATCTCCTGTAAAGTCACATATGTTTGAACCCCATCCCCTACCAATGGAATAATAATTATTATTTGAAAGGTTACAGGAAAAATCAGCACCATATATTGCATAAACATACTGATTCGTGATAATGTCACTATTCATTAAAACAAAATTTGAACCCGTAAAAGCTTCAGGGGTAGAAGCGGAAGCGTAAATTTCTCCATCATCAGCATTTGCTTCTAATCCTGTATGATTAGCACCCAATATAATGTTTGATAATAAAACATGGGGAGCATAATCACCAGAAGTATAAAGATTTATACCTCGTTCAACATTATCTTTTATAACGCCATTATTTAATATAATATTACCATCACTACTTGTATATCTTATGAATACTCCTGTTGTATTTTCTTTTGACATAAAGTTACTTCCTATTACATCTGTTGAAGTTGTCGATATCCAAATACCTGATAAATTGCCACTGGTTATAACATTATTAAAATTCACCCAACTTGTCCCACTTATAAGTAACCCAGCTCCATAGAGCGGGCTTGCTTCTCGACCATTGTTTATACAAGTGACATTATTAATATTAACTTTACCCATAGATTCGATATGTATACCACTTTCGTAAGCTTCTTCTATAACATAATTATCTATAAATATTTCTCCCGTTGAATCTTCAAGACAAATTCCTGGGGTGTCGGGATCACTTCCATCTCCTGCATAATAAGAATATCCATTTAAAAGACGAACGTTTTTGACAGTAGCATTATAAATAAAAATGTCCCTACAAGTAGCATAACTTGTTTTAACATTATCGATAAGAATATCTGAGGCTGTTACACTTTGGATTTTTATACTAGAATATGCTCCATGTATCCATAAATCCTTAATAATGATATTATCATTATTCCCAACGCTAAATTCTATCTTCTCGAACTTTGTTTCCCAACCTGTTCCTAAAATAGTTAGATTAGTACATAAATTTAGAGTCCCTTGGGTTGCTTTTACATATGTTCCTTTTGGAAAGAATAAGATACCACCACCAGCAGAATTAATCATTGCGATTGAATCTACAATTTCATCATAATCATCTGTTACGCCATCGCCCGTTGCTCCCCACCATTGAGGATAAAACATATCTACAACGGGTGTTCCAGCCAAAATCCCAGTTCCCGTATACGCAAATATCTGCCACAATCCAGCGTCAATCTGTCCATTGAAAGTGACCGTCACACCATTACTAATCGCAAAACTCCCGCCCCTCTCAAACTTAACAGTCATAGTTGCAGGTACAGTAAAATTAGTATCGCAAGTCTCAGTCTCAGTTACGAGTAGAGTTGTTTCGGTCGCACCGATAGCTGTGATAGCGTCATCGGGGTTGTCGTAATCCGAACACAATACAATATTATTAAATACATAGTCTGCCACTGCTTTACTTGTTGGTACAAAATTTTCAGCGTCTGGGTCAAGCTCTGCCTGAGATTGTATCCCACCGATGGCAGAATGAGGTTGAGCTAAAACAGGCAATATTATAAGACACAACGCAAATACTATTAATATTAATTTTTTCGCTATATCATTCATTAACCTATACCTCCTACGCTTCCAACTGCACGGATATATGAAGTATTTTTGATTTTTCCGTATGCCTGCCCTGTGGTAGCGATAGTTACACTTGCTCCTGCACCTTCTACTGTTAATTCACCTGTGGCTACGTTAATAGTCCCTGCTACAACAGAAACGATAGTATAATTACCATTATTAGAAGCAGAACCTGAAACAGTGATAATATCTCCTGCCACAAAATCACCAAAAGCAGCAGCAACTGAGGTTATAGTATCTTCCCCTGCTCCACCATCTACGAAGGCTATATCTGTCCCTGCAACTGAATTTTTAGATTCGCTTGATTGAACAATCAATCTTAATTCAAAAGGTATCTGGGTTATATTAGTTTTGATATCTAAATATCCCTTGATAACCTTATCCACATAAGCAGTACCGATGTTAGTTTCTGTTTGTTCGGCACACATATCAGTCCAAGTACCGTCTTTATTCTTTGCCTGTATTTTCCACTTCAAATCAGCGGTAGCAGTTCCAGCCTTTAATTGAAAGTTAATAATATAGTAGACCCAACCCAAC
Source organism: Elusimicrobiota bacterium (assembly GCA_030673425.1). GTDB lineage: Bacteria > CAYTYR01 > UBA6262 > DAOVJB01 > DAOVJB01 > DAOVJB01. The sequence continues at coordinate 6,338 of DAOVJB010000072.1, forward strand.
TCTCCTCTTAATCTGGGGAGATAAGTAAAGGTCTTGAATAGTAATACTTCCACGTCAGTGGCAGCTAAAACCGATTCTACGACAGTACTCCACTGTATACCGTCAGTAGTCCCCTGCGCTCTTACGGGATACAAAGATACGTCAAAATTAGCGTTTCTCGTAGCAAAAGAGGCAGCGGCTATTAATTCGTGATGTTCACCTGACATTTATAATCACATCCTTTTCTTCTATATTTTCTTTCTCTTCAATCTCTCTAATGAGATCTTCTTTTTTCTTCTTATGAGTAGGAATATCCAGGGTCTTAGCTTTTGCAACAAGTTCCGGAT
>DAOVJB010000151.1 GCA_030673425.1 Elusimicrobiota bacterium
GTTTTCAATCGTTTCCTTTATGCAGATAGGCTGGGTGATACTGCCCTTTAAACATCCGCAACTAGTATGGCCAATTGGACAGGGTCTAAGGGTTACAGTTTCACTGGATTCAACCTTCGGAAAGGTGCTTAACAGGTTATGGGGCTTTAGCGTCGCGGAGGTTTATATCCCCACAGGTCTACTGCTCTTCTTTTTTCTCTGCTGTACTTTCGTCTGGCTTTTCTCAAGAAGTGAAAAGGGGATTGCCTTAAAAGCGGTAGGGGATAATCCGAAATTTGCTGTTGCATCGGGTATAGATGTAGACAAGAATAGAATCTTAGGGACAATTTTGTCGATGGTCATAGGTGCTGTAGGTATTATCGTATATTCACTAAGCTTTGGTTACATGCAGCTGTATCTGGCTCCCCTCTATATGGCTTTCCCGGCTGTTGCTGCAGTTCTAATTGGTGGAGCTTCGACTAAAAAGATAAAAATATCCCATGTACTTATAGGGACCTTTTTATTCCAGGGTTTATTAACGGTTGTTCTGCCGGTAGCTAATCAGGTATTTCCCGAAGGGAATCTATCAGAGGTGATTAGAATGATAGTACAGAACGGAATAATATTATATGCACTTACTAAAGCTGGGGGGGTAGTATAATGGCTGGAGTTAGCGAGTTCAAAACTAATGAAACAAATAAAACTAACAGATCTAATAGTGTCAAGAAGTTTCTATTTGATAAAAGCGTACCACTTCTGTTCATTGTTATCTGTTTGGCGGGAGTCTATTTCTCAAAGCTACCCTCATTATTTATAGTGAATACATTGCTGAAAAGGATAACAAGAAACTCCTTCATGGTCCTTTCCCTTGTCCTGCCGGTAATAGCCGGTGTTGGTCTCAACTTCGGAATAGTCATCGGAGCCATGGCAGGGCAATTTGCAATAATTGCCGTAACCCACTTTAAAGTTTCCGGTTTTCCCGGATTCATGTTGTGTATTCTGCTGACAATACCGATAGCGATAGTTTGTGGGATTTTAACCTCTATGCTTCTTAACAAAACTAAAGGTCAGGAAATGATTTCCAGCATGATTGCGGGATTCTTTGCCAATGGAGTGTATCAGTTTATTCTTCTCTTCCTGGTTGGGACCTTAATACCTCTCAAGAATAAGGCCCTTGTACTGAGCAGAGGTATAGGCATCAGAAATAACGTAGACCTATCAACTGCAACGGGACTTAAATATTCCCTTGATAATGTACTTAAATATCCGATGTTTCATGTTTTAGCGGTTGTATCTGCAGTAGCTATAATAGTTATCTTTATAGATTATTATATAAAAAGAAAAAATAGGGCGGATGGCAACAACAATTTCAAATATCTTAGCTATCTAATAACAGCAGGAAGTATCCTTGCAGTGAGTATGATGGCAATTAAAACCAATTCGCCGCTGCTAATCATTAAACTTCCTCTTGTCACTTTTTTGCTTATAGCAGCATTGTGGCTTTTCAACGTTTTAATTATGAAAACCAAATTAGGACAGGATTTTAGATCGGTTGGGCAGGATATGGATATTGCAAAGGTTACAGGAATAAATGTTAATAGAGTAAGGACAATCGCTATTACCATATCAATACTGCTTGCCTCGTGGGGTCAGGTAATTTTCCTACAGAATATAGGAGTCCTATCAACTTATGGCAGTCATGTTCAGACAGCTCTATTCTCTATCGCTGCCATACTTTTGGGAGGAGCATCAGTTATCAAGGCAACCAGTGGACAGGCAATCCTGGGTGTAATTCTCTTTCACACACTGTTCATAGTATCCCCTAAAGCTGGGAATAATCTTTTCGGAGATGCTCAGATAGGAGAATTTTTTAGAGCCTTTGTCTCATACGGTGTTATAGGAGTAGCAATAGGACTCCACGAATGGAACAAAATAGTTCGAGCGGCTAGAAGTAGAAGGCGACTTGATACCTAGGCATACAAGCGATTCGTATTAATAGTCACTTATTAATTATCACTAACTATCGACTATATAAACCTTCCTTTGTCCAAAGGAAAGTTTTACTGATTAAACTGAATTAGGCAATTATTGTATCACGCCAACGCCTTAAAAAACTCACCCTTTGAAGATGATGTAAATTCTATAATAAATTCTATAATATTATTATGATTAAACCTTTTTAAAAGAATATGATCTTGCTTAAAATAAAAAAGCTACTATAGTAGTATCTAAAACTTGACAGTGATTATCAAAACAAATATAAAAAATAAATTTAAGGAGAATAAATTTGCTAAATAAAAAATATACTAATAAGCTTTGTGAGGTAATGGATAAAAATAATGTTGATGCTATGATAATTGGCCCTTCAGTTGATTTGGAATTTTTAACTGGTTTTAATCCACACATCTGTGAAAGATTTCAGGCATTCTTTATTTTATCAAACGGAGAATGCTTTCACATTTCTCCACAACTATATTTAGAAGAAGCGGAAAAATGCTTAGATAGCCGTACGGAAATTTTTATGTGGAGAGACAGTGATATTTTTTTAGATGCCATAAGGGTTGCAAGCCAGAAATATCATTTGAATGGCAAGACTATTGCAATCAATAATGCTATTAGAGGGATAGATTTAATTGATATCAAAGAAATACTAAATGCTAAGTTTATTAACGGACACGACATTCTAGAAAATCTTAGAATTATTAAAGATAAAGATGAAATAAAAAAATTAAGAGAAGCTGCAAAAATAGCTGATGAAGTTATGGGTGAAACCATTGATTATATATCTCCTGGTATGAAAGAGGGAGATATTAAGAAAAAAATAGAAGAACTATTTATGCAAAAAGGTGCTGAAGAATTAGCTTTTAAGCCAGGAGTTATTTCAGGTCCTAATAGTTCAAAACCTCATTACAATAAGGATTTAAGAACCATTGAAGAAAAAGATATTATTATTTTAGATATTGGATGTAAATATAAAGGCTATTGCTCTGATATTTCCAGAACAATATTTGTAGGCGGAATAACCGATGAAGAAAAAAAGGTCTATGATATTATTCTAAGGGCAAATGAAGCAGGAGAAAAAATGGCAAAACAAGGTGTAATAGCAGAAGATCTGGATAAAGCATCAAGGGATATAATTGAAAGTGAAGGCTACGGCCAATATTTTCTTAACAGAACGGGTCATGGTATCGGTATTACTGTTCATGAAGCCCCCTATATAAGAACCGGAAACAAACAGAGACTTGAAAAAGGAATGGCATTTAGTGTAGAACCGGGTATCTATATGCAAAATAAGTTTGGTATGAGAATTGAAGATATCGTTGTAGTTGGAGCAGATGGTCCTGAAGTACTAAATAATTTTACAAAAGAAATAATTGTGATAAAGTAAAATATTTCAAAGGAAGCACTAAACAACCCGAAAAATGTTAGAACAAAAGAATTTATACAAATAGTTTTATATAATATTATTTTTTATATCCTGATAAGGTAGCAAATCGATTACAAGAGGAAATATAAAAATATGAAAAGGGGATATATCAGTGGTTAATGGTTATGCAGGAAAGTTGTTAAGAGTTTTTCTTGATGAGAAAAAGGTTAAAGAAGAAAATTTAAATCTTGGTGAATTA
>DAOVJB010000064.1 GCA_030673425.1 Elusimicrobiota bacterium
AGCAGAAGTGCATTTAGCTACTGGTTTTCAAAATATGATTTATGAGAGTAAACACTTTCCTGCTGATTTAAGGGAAAAAATGTATAAGTGGTTACAGGAGAATATACAGCAGGAGAAAAAACCCAATATGACTGAAGAGCAGTTTATCTATAAAACCAGAAAAAAAGCTCTTGGGCCGTTTAAGAGAGAGATGTATAATTTATCTGATGAAATTCTGGAAGCTATAGGTAAAGAATTAGAAGCCAAATTTGATTTTCTGTTTGGCAAATTGAAAGTTGCGAATACCAAGGAATTAACAGAAAAATATGTTATTAATACAAAGGATATTCCTCGCCAGCGAGATTTAATGGATATTAAAAAAGGCGACAAAGTGAGTGCAGAAGGAGCAGATTAAGCGATAGGAAAATTCAGATAGGTATAGAATGAGAAAGACAAAAATAATTTGTACTATTGGGCCAGCTTCTCAGGACCTAAAGACTATAATGGAACTTGCTAGAGGCGGAGTAAATATTTTCCGCCTCAATTGTTCTCATGGTACACATAGTGAAATGGAAAATATCATTGCCAATATACGCAGAGCAGCTAAAGAATCTAAGAAAGTCATCGGGATTTTACTTGATCTGGAGGGTCCTCATGTACGGGTAGGGGAAATTGAATCAGATGGTGTTATTCTAAAGGATAATGGCAAGGTTATTTTGACGACCAATCGTTTAATCGGGAATCAGAATAGAGTTCCGGTTAATTATAAAAATTTGGTTAAGGATGTTAAAGGCGGTCAGATTGTTTTATTGGATGGCGGGAAGATCAAGCTGGAGGTTGCCAAAGTAAAAGGCAATGATATTTACTGTAAAGTGATAGAAGGGGGTGTATTAAGAAGCCGCAAGAGTGTAAATGTTCCAGGTATAAACTTAAGGTTGCCGTCATTAACCACTAAGGACTTGGAGGATATAAAATTTGGTATTAAGCAGAAAGTAGATTTTATAGGTGTATCATTTGTCAGAAATCCCGAAGATATTATAAAGATAAAAAATATTCTTAGAAAGCACAGATCTACAATATGGATTATATCTAAAATCGAGCATCCTTTAGCTGTAGTTAATATAGATGAAATTATAAATCTATCCGATGGCATTATGATTGCCCGTGGTGATTTAGGGGTGGAACTGCCGAGAGAAGATGTTCCTGTAGTACAGAAGCAAATAATTAAAAAATGTAATGCTATGGCAAAACCGGTTATTACCGCTACGCAGATGCTTGAGTCAATGATGGAAAATTTAATTCCTACGCGGGCGGAGGTAACCGATGTCGCAAATGCTATTTTTGACGGAACAGATGCAGTGATGTTATCAGGTGAAACAGCGATAGGAAAACACCCTGTTCTTGTTGTAGAAATGATGAAAAAGATTATCTTAAAGACCGAGTCTAATATTGATTATGATGAAATATTTATCTTGAAAAATTGGTCCAGGTCAGCAAGAAATATACCGCATGCTGTTAGTCATGCCACGATAAAGGTGGCTATTGATTTAAGGGCAAAAGCAATTATAACCGCTACCAAAAGCGGGCAGACTGCCAGGCTTATTTCCTGTCACCGGCCAAGTACCCCAATCTATGCAATAACTACAGATAAAGCAGTCATCAGGAGATTGAATTTGTTATGGGGAGTAACTCCTTTTTATATTACCAGATACATTAAGAATACCGACCAGATGATTGATTATTCTATGAATGTAGTCAAGAAACATAAAAAAGTAGTTTCAGGAGATACGGTAGTTATAACCAGTGGGGCTCCTGCGGGTATAGCGGGAAAAACCAATATGCTCCAGATAAACGTGATAAAATAGGAATATATATGTTTGTACATAATTTCGAGATACGTGTGAGTTATGCAGATACTGACCAGATGGGAGTAGTCTATTATTCAAATTACTTTATCTGGTTTGAGCGGGGACGAACCGAACTATTAAGGGAAACAGGCTTGCCGTATAAAGATTTAGAGAAACAGAACTTATTTTTACCCGTGGTGGAAGCGTCTTGTTCATATAAAGCCAGTGCACAATATGATGATATTATTATAGTAAAGACAAGAATTAAAAAAATTGGAAAGAGTAGTATAATCTTTACCTACGAGATATTGAGAAAATTAGATGGCGAATTTCTGGCCTCTGGTGAGACCACACATGCTTTTATTAATAGAGACAGAAAAGTCATTCGTATTCCGGCTGAAATTAAAACTAAATTAAAGGTTTAATATAACAGACAAACTATTAGAAAAACCATTATAAAGAGGGGAACGTATGAAAATAGAGGTCATTAATGATAAATGTACCGGGTGTAAATTATGTATTCCTGCCTGTCCTTTTGGGGCTATTGAGATTGTTGATAAGAAGGCAGTAATAAAAGATAACTGCACTTTTTGCGGTGCCTGTGTTGAGGTCTGTAAATTTGATGCCATATTGCTTGAGAAGGAAGAAACCAAAGCAGTAGATTTATCAGGTTTTAAGAATGTGTGGGTTTTTGCTGAGCAGAACAATAACAAGGCAGAACCTGTTGTTTATGAGTTATTAGGCGAAGGTAGGAAATTAGCCGATAAATTAGGCGAGAAGTTATGTGTAGTACTTTTAGGGAGCGATGTTAAGGGAGAAGCCGCAAAGCTAATTACTTACGGAGCAGATATAGTTTACTTAGTTGAAGATAAACTCCTGTTGAGTTTTCAGGAAGACCCTTATAGTAAAGTCTTCGTTAAACTTATTGAGGATGAAAAACCGGATATTATTCTTATAGGGGCTACTTCTATAGGCAGGTCATTAGCTCCTAAAATAGCTACACGCGTAGAAACTGGCCTTACTGCTGATTGTACGGGATTGGAAATAGACCTGGATGAGAAATTGCTTCTTCAGACCCGCCCGGCTTTTGGCGGAAATATTATGGCTACCATCATTTGTCCTGATAATAGGCCCCAAATGGCTACTGTAAGACATAAGGTGATGAAAAAAGCAATACAGAATTCTGCTCATAAAGGTGAAATAGTTGCTAAAAAATTTGAAAAGAGTTTCCTGGGTTCCAGGACAAAGATCATAAAGTTTGTTGAGGAAGTGAGCAAGACAGTTAATTTAGCTGAAGCAGATATTATTGTTTCTGGCGGACGGGGTATAGGTGGTCCTGAGAATTTCAAGATAATTGAAGAACTGGCAAAAGTATTAGGTGGTGCAGTGGGGGCTTCCAGAGCTGCGGTTGATGCGGAATGGATACCGTATTCTCATCAGGTCGGACAGACAGGCAGAACAGTTTGTCCGAAGTTATATATTGCCTGCGGCATATCAGGTGCTATACAGCATTTGGTAGGAATGCAGTCTTCTAATATTATAGTAGCTATAAATAAAGATCCTTTAGCACCAATATTCAAAGTGGCTACTTATGGTATTGAAGGTGATTTATTTGAGGTAGTTCCTGCGTTAACTGAGGAATTCAAGAAAATACTCGTGTAAAAAAGTCAACCTTTAGTTTTTCTCTCCTAAAAAAATCAACAGGAAAAAATTAGCGAGATAATGAAACTTATCCAGATTTATAATAAATTATTAAAACATTTCGGAAAACAATACTGGTGGCCGGCAGATACACCGTTTGAGGTAATCATTGGTGCAATCCTTACCCAGAATACAAGTTGGAATAATGTAGAAAAAGCCATTGATGCATTGTAAGACAGAAATCTTCTTACACCTGTTTCTTTAGACAGGGTTCCTTTGAGTTATCTGGAGGGTGCTATCCGTTCAACGGGTTTCTATAAGCAGAAGGCCCGAAGACTCAAAGATTTTACTAAATATCTTAAAAGAGACTATAATTATAATCTTGGTCAATTGCTGGCTAAGTCAAAACTAAAACTGCGCCAGGAGCTACTTAGCTTAAATGGTATAGGAAAGGAGACAGCAGACTCTATACTTCTGTATGCAGGAGGAAAATCAGTTTTTGTAATTGATGCTTATACCAAAAGGATCTGTTTTCGCTTAGGTATTACCAATATAAGCGATTATGAAACTTTGAGGAGCTTTTTTGAAAATGAGCTTCCAAATAGTCCAAAGATTTATAATGAATTTCATGCCTTAATCGTTGCATTAGCCAAGAATTACTGCAGGGTAAAACCTGCCTGCGGAGACTGTCCCTTAAGGAGGGAATGCAGATATATGCGTGGATTGAGAAACAGACAAAACAAAACATTTCAGATAAAAAGAGTACCGGCTAAAAAATATGGACCAAAGGTCAAAAAGAGGAAGAAATGAAATTAGTCTATTCTCCTAAGTATGAAGTAGATATTGGCACGCATGTGTTTCCTACGGTTAAATATCGATTAATACGGGATAGATTAATAAAAGAAAAAATAGTAACTGATGAAGATTTTGTATTGTCTATGCCTGTTTCTATTGAGGATATTTTATTAGTACATACCAAGGATTATGTACATAAATTAAAAACAGGGACTCTCTCAGCGCAAGAGATTTATAAACTGGAACTTCCTTATTCGGAGGCATTAGTCGAGGCTTCATGGTTTTGTGCCGACGGAACGATTCAGGCCTCTGTGAGCGCAATTAGAGATAGAATAGGCGTACATATCGGGGGTGGTTTCCATCACGCATTCAGCGACCATGGTGAAGGCTTTTGTGTACTTAATGATGTTGCTATAGCTGCACGTTCATTACAGAAAGATAAAAAAATAAACAAGGTTCTTGTTGTTGACTGTGACCTGCATCAGGGTAATGGTACGGCAGCAATATTTAGTGATGATGATAGTGTGTTTACTTTTTCTATACACCAAAGGGATAATTACCCCTTCCCTAAAATGCAGAGTAATATTGATATTAATTTAGAGAATGGAACAGATGATAAAAAGTATATAAAACACTTAGAGGACAATATTCCTTCTATTATAGATGCTTTTAAGCCGGATTTAATTATTTACGTAGCTGGAGCGGATCCATATAAACATGACCAGCTTGGCGGGTTAGGTCTTAGTATAGAAGGACTTATGCAAAGAGACAGTTTGGTTATCAAGACAGCATTAGAAAGGAATGTTTGTGTCTCGATTGTTTTGGCTGGGGGTTATGCGATAGATAGTGAGGATACCGTAACAATCCATTGTAACACAGTGAAGACAGCATTAGGTCTTTTATCTTGACTAATAATACATAAATTGTGATATGATATAATAAATACACTAAATGGTATATGGGAGCATGAAAATGGAAACTGAAGTGTTAGTAAAACAATTGAAACAAAAAATAGAGGAATTGACTACTGTAATAGAGGCGAGTAAAAGAATCACATCTACACTCGATTTAAGTTCTTTACTCAGAATCATTATGCAACTGGCGACTAAGGTCATGCATGCCGAGACAAGTTCCCTGATGCTTTTGGATGAGACCAAACAAGAGCTTGTTTTTGAAGTCGTGGAAGGGGGAGAAAAAGGTGAAATGATCAAGGAAATTCGTCTTAGTGTTAATGAAGGGATTGCCGGATGGGTTGCCAGGAATGGAGAAGCTGTATTTGTTCCTGACGCAGAAAAGGATGAACGGTTCTGTAATAAGGTGGATATGAAAAGTGGTTTTAGGACTAAGTCTTTAATTTGTGTGCCATTGAAAGTAAAGGATAAGGTGATAGGTATTGCTGAGGTAATCAATAAGTTAGACGAAGGAACTTTTAGCCCAGATGATGTATCACTTTTCAGTGCGTTGATAGACCATGCTGCTATTGCTATCGAGAATGCTAAATTATACAAAGATTTACAAGGACTTTTTCTATCTACCATTACTTCCTTGGCTACGGCTATTGAAGCTAAAGACCCGTATACTAAAGGGCATTCAGAACGCGTTACCCGTCTTAGCCTGGCTATAGCAGGAAAGATAGGAATGTCTTTTAAGGAAAAAGAACGTCTGCGGATAGCTGGTTTATTGCATGACATTGGTAAGATAGGAATTCCTGAGGGAATATTAGCAAAACCTGCCAAATTAAATAATGAAGAGTGGGGAATCATTAAACAACATCCTGCCAAAGGAGCAGAGATTCTCAAACCAATAAAACAACTTGAGGATGTAATTCCTGTTATTCGCCATCATCATGAGAAATTTACAGGAGGGGGATATCCTGATGGTTTAGAAGGAGAGGAAATTCCTTTAGGCAGTCGGATTATTACTCTTGTCGATGCGTTTGATGCGATGGTTTCTACCAGGCCGTATCGTCCGGCTATGAAGAGAAAAGATGCTATTAATGAGATTCAAAGATGTAAAGGCACACAATTTGATCCAAAAATAGTGGAAGCATTTTTAGCATGCTATGAGTATGAATGATAATATAATCAATACAGATTTATTTTAATAAATAGAGATAAAAAATGAAATTATTTTCTTTTAAGGGGGGAGTTCACCTCCCTGAATTTAAGCAATTAACCTCTCAGGAAGCGATTAGGGATTTACCTGTTCCTGAAAGGGTTGTTATTCCCCTTCAACAGCACACAGGAGAAATATGCAGCCCTTTGGTATCAGAAGGGGATTATGTGAAAAAAGGGCAGAAAATCGGCTCATCAGATGCTTTTATATCCAGTCCTGTTCATGCCAGTATCTCAGGAAAAGTCCTTGAAATTAAAGCCTATAACCATCCTTTGGGGAAAAATGTCCTCTCCGTAATTATTGAATCTGACGGGAAGGATGAATGGATTGAAGGACTTAAACCCTATGATGAATATTTTCGCCTATTGTCTCAAGAGGTAAGAAATATTGTCAAAGAAGCCGGTATTGTGGGATTAGGAGGAGCAGCTTTTCCTACTCATGTGAAATTAACCCCGCCTCAGAACAAACCAATTGATACAGTTATAATAAATGGTTGTGAATGTGAACCGTATTTAACCTGTGATTACCAATTAATGATAAAATATCCAAGGGAAGTTATCGAAGGATTAAAGATAATTATGAAAACCCTTGATGCCTCAAGAGGGATTATCGGGATTGAAAAGAATAAACCTCTTGCATTAGAAAGAATTACTAAAGAAGTAACTAAAGAACCGAATATTGACGTTATTGCGTTGA
>DAOVJB010000099.1 GCA_030673425.1 Elusimicrobiota bacterium
ATGATTATAATAACCGCGAAAGCGGCCTGCAAATAATAGAGATTGCAGGAGGCTACCAGATTCAGACACGTTCTGATTATGCCGACTGGATAAAAAAATTAGATAAGGCTCCTCGGACAACTAAACTCACCCCGAGGGCTTTAGAGACCTTATCCATTATCGCTTATAAACAGCCGATTACCCGTGCCGAGATAGAGAAGGTAAGAGGGGTTGATACAAGCGGGGTAATTTATAGTCTTATAGAGAAGAAATTAATCCATATTGCAGGACGCAAAGATTGTTTGGGACGTCCTTTGCAGTATGCTACCACCAATGATTTTTTAAGATATTTTGGCTTGAGGAGTATTTCTGAGGTTCCTTTTCTTGAAGAAATAAAAGAATAATTCAGGGGGAAATTATGGATATAAAAAAATTAAGAAGCAAGATTGATACTATAGATGAAAACATCTTACGTCTCTTAAATGAGCGAACAAAAGCAGTATTAAAGATAGGAAAGATTAAATCTAAAAAGGGGAAGACATTTTATGTTCCGCATCGTGAACAGAAGATTATTAATAACCTGATCAAGAAAAATAGAGGGCCATTTCCCCAGGAAGCAGTAAAGGAGATTTTCAGGGAGATATTGACAACGTCTCTTTCCCTCCAGAAAAAGCTTAGAATCGCATATTTTGGACCTGAGACCACCTTTACCCATTTAGCAGCAATTAAGAATTTCGGTAGAAATGCTAAATTTATTTCAGTTAAAAGTATATCTGATGTATTTGATGAGGTGGAAAAAGACAGGGCTGATTATGGGGTTGTACCGATAGAAAATTCTACTGAAGGGATAGTAAATCATACTTTAGATATGTTTGTAGATTCCGAGCTTAAGATTTGTTCTGAAATTCTTATGAAGATTTCACTTTATTTAATATCTAAAGCAAAAGATATGAGCAAAATAAAGAGAATCTATTCTCATTTTCAACCTATCGCTCAATCAAGAAACTGGATAGAAGATAATCTGCCTAATGTTCAGTTAATAGAAGTAGCTTCTACCGCTAAAGCAGCTCAGATGGCTTATAAAGATTCAAAATCTGCAGCTATTACTTCAAAACTTGCAGCTAATTTATATAAACTGAATATTTTAGCCGCTAATATTGAAGATAAAGCTGATAATTTTACCCGCTTTTTGGTTATTGGTAAAGATTTTCCTGAAGTCAGCGGTAAGGATAAAACTTCAATTATGTTTTCCATTAAAGATAGAGTTGGAGCATTGTATGATATGTTAATTCCTTTTAAGAAACATAATATTAACTTAACAAAGATTGAATCGCGTCCAAGTAAAAGGAAAGCATGGGAGTACATATTTTTTGTTGATTTTATGGGTCATATAAATAATAAAGGTGTAAAAGAAGCCTTAAGTGAGCTTTCAAAGGAATGTGTGTTTCTGAAGGTTTTAGGCTCATATCCAGGGAGTTGATGTCAGATGAAAAAATTAGTTCGTAAAAATATATTGAATATGCAGCCATACCTGCCGGGTAAACCTATAAAAGAAGTAGAGAGGGAATTGGGTATTAGTGATATTGTAAAACTTGCTTCCAACGAGAATTCTTTCGGACCTTCTAAACTTGCTGTTGATGCGATGAAAGCAGGGATAGCAGAGCTTAATCGTTATCCTGAAGGTAGCGGGCTTTATCTAAGGCAGGCCCTTTCAAAGAAACTGAAGCTTAAGTGCGAGAATTTGATTTTAGGCAACGGAACGGATGAATTGATAGAACTGATTGCCAAGGTCTTTCTTGATGTTAAAGATGAGATTGTTGTCTCTGAAGGGGCTTTTATCCGTTATGAAATGGCCGGGGATTTAATGGGTTGTAAAGTTGTATCAGTACCTATGCGGAACTTTACACATGATTTAGAGGGGTTTAAGAAAGCCATAACTCCAAGAACCAAGATTGTTTTTATTGCAAACCCAAACAATCCTACAGGAACATATGTTAGCAAGAACGATGTAGACCGCTTTATGCGTGGGATTCCTTCCAGGGTGTTGGTAGTTTTTGATGAGGCTTACTATGAATATGTCGAGGAGAAAGATTATCCGCAGACTGTCGGTTACGTTAAACAGAGGCGGAATGTTATTGTTTTGAAAACTTTCTCAAAAATCTACAGTTTAGCCGGTTTGCGTATAGGTTATGGTATAGCTGTACCTGAAATCATCGATTATCTAAATCGTATCCGTCCTCCTTTTAATACTAATTCTTTGGCCCAGTTAGCTGCCCAAGCAGCCTTAAATGATGCCTCTCATTTGAAGAAGACGATAAAATTAGTAAAAGACGGGAAAAAGTTATTATACAGGACATTTGAGCAAATGGACTTGTCGTATGTTCCTTCTGCTGCTAATTTTATCTTGGTTGATGTGAAGCAAAAAAGCAGAAAAGTTTTTAAGGACTTGCTGCGAGAAGGAGTGATTGTACGTGCTATGGAGGAATACGGATTTAGTTCTTATATCAGGGTAACCATTGGTTTAGAAAGAGAAAACAGAAAATTTATTAAAGCATTAAAGAAAGTACTTAAAAAATAGAGTAATTTAAGGAGAGCAATTAAATGTTTTTGACATTAAAACCAAAAACCGCCAGAAAAGATATAGAATATATTAAAAAGAAGATAAAAAAATTAGGATTTACACCACATATCTCAGAAGGTGTGCAGAGAACCGTTATAGGTGTAATCGGCGAGAATGCCATTCTATCCAGGGATATTTTCGAGGCTATCCCGGCAGTAGAATCAATTACTCCTATTTCCAAACCATATAAGTTAGTAAGCCGAGATTTTAAGCCTCAGGATACGGTAGTAAATGTGAAGGGTGTTAAAATCGGGGGACAGAAGATAACGGTAATGGCCGGGCCATGTTCAGTCGAAAAGAAGAATCTGCTTATCTCTATTGCTCAAGACGTAAAAAAAGCAGGTGCAGTGATATTAAGAGGTGGAGCATTTAAACCCAGAACATCTCCCTATAGTTTTCAGGGGTTAGGGAAAAAAGGATTGGAATATTTAGATATAGCTAGAAAGCAGACAGGATTATTGATTGTTACCGAAGCAATGAATACCAGACAAGTAGAAATAGTTGCTAAATATGCTGATATTATTCAGATAGGCGCAAGGAATATGCAGAATTTTGACCTCTTGAAAGAAGCGGGTAGATGCAGGAAGCCTATCTTATTGAAAAGGGGCATGTCTGCAACTGTTAAGGAGTTCCTTATGTCTGCCGAATATATTTTGGCTCATGGTAACTATAATGTTATCCTTTGTGAAAGAGGAATCAGAACATTTGAAGATTCAACCCGCTTTACTCTGGACTTAAATGCTGTACCTGTTATTAAGAATTTAAGTCATTTACCCGTAATTGTAGACCCAAGTCATGGGACGGGGAACCGCAATCTGATTATTCCTATGTCCAAGGCTGCAATAGCCTGTGGGGCTGACGGGCTTATGATAGAAGTGCATAGTAGTCCTGAGGAGGCATTATCTGACGGTGCTCAGTCCTTACGTCCAGATGATTTTACAAGGTTAATGAAAGAAATTAGTCCTGTGGTTAAAGCAGTGGGTAGAGTTATATAAATGTTAAGTTTGAAAGAAGATATAATAAGGAAAATAGAATGAAACAGATAAAAACTGTTGCCATTATTGGTGTTGGATTAATCGGCGGTTCGATAGGGATGGCATTAAAAAAGAGAACAAAAATAAGAGTAATCGGGATAGGAAGACACAGACATAAACTCCTAAAAGCATTGAAATTAGGAGCTGTAGATGAAATTACGACAGATTTTTGTCTGGGGGTAAAGAGTGCTGATCTGGTTGTAATAGCAACTCCTGTTGATGTTATTGGTCTGACGGTTAAAAAAGTGTTAGGTTGCTTGAAAAAGGGTTGTATTATTACTGATGTAGGCAGTGTCAAGGGAACGGTTGTCAAAGAAATGGAGAGAATTATTTCTAAACGCTGCCTTTTTTTCATTGGCGGGCATCCAATGGCTGGTTCTGAGCAAAAAGGGGTGGATGTAGCAAGGAATAATCTTTTTAATAATGCAGTCTGTATCTTAACTCCGTCGGGCAAATCATCTTCTGAAGCAGTAAGGATTGTTCAGGATATCTGGCAGAAAGCCGGGGCAAAAGTTATAAAGATGTCACCAGCCCGACATGATGAGATTGTCAGCTGTACAAGCCATCTTCCTCATATTTTAGCTTCTTCTTTAGTTGATTTAGTACATAAATTAGATAAAAAAGATGAGAATGTATCTCTTCTGACAGCAGGGAGTTTCAGGGACCTGACTCGTGTCGCCTCAAGCGATCCTATGCTCTGGACAGAAATATGTTTGAATAATAGAACAAGTATTTTATCAGCTATAAAGCAGTTTAGTTTAATTCTTAAACAGATAGAAACAGCCATTAATCAAAATAATCGGGTGAAGTTATTAAAAAGTTTCTCTAACTCTAAGAAAGTAAGAGATAACATCTTCAGTAAAAGACAGAAGGGCAGCTAAGTGCAAGAAATATCTATTCAACCTGTAAAAAAATTAAAAGGGACGATAAAAATGCCCGGTGATAAATCTATTTCTCATCGGGCTATAATATTAGGTGCAATATCTGAAGGCGACCTACAGGTAAAAGGGTTTCTTAATTCAGAAGATTGTCTTGGTACAATAAATATATTCCAGAAAATGGGGATTAAAATAGAAAAAGGCATTCAAGGGGATTTGTTAATAACAGGAAAAGGCTTGCGTGGATTAAGTAAACCAGGGGTTTCCTTAAATGCTGGTAATTCAGGGACCACGATGCGTCTGATTTGCGGGTTATTGGCAGGTCAGAATTTTACCAGCACCATAATAGGGGATAAATCCCTCTGTAAACGTCCTATGGAAAGGATAATCCTTCCATTGAAAGAAATGGGAGCTAAAATAGATGCCCGTGAGCGGAATTTTGCTCCCCTTGTTATTAAAGGGGGAAGGCTCAAGGGAATTAATTATGTCTCTAAAATAGCCAGTGCACAGGTAAAATCATGTTTATTACTGGCGGGCCTTTACGCAAAAGGGGAAACCAGAGTGACCGAGCCAGTTAAATCCCGTGATCATACAGAGAGAATGCTGGAATATTTAGGTGCTGATATAAGAGTTGATGGTTTAACTGTGACTATTAAAGGGGCAACAAATCTAAATGCTAAATCCATTAGTGTGCCAGGGGATATTTCCTCGGCCACTTTTTTTATTATAGGAGCTCTTTTATTAAAAGATTCAGAACTTCTGATAAAAGACGTGGGGCTTAATCCTACGCGCACC
>DAOVJB010000076.1 GCA_030673425.1 Elusimicrobiota bacterium
ATATTAGACTGGCTCAGGGCAGGGGAGACCACGGTTTTCTGCGGCCAGTATGCAGTCGTGTTTGCCCAGGCTCTTATATCCATGAATATCCCGGTCAGGTATCTTGATACGACCAATAAGAAAGGGGACGGTCATTTCCTTACCGAGGTATGGTCAAGGGATTTTAATAAATGGATAGTTATGGACCCTTATGACGGTCTCCATTTCGAGCGTAATAACGTGCCCCTTAACGCGCTCGAGCTCCATGACGCGTTAGCCGATGAAAAATATAGAAATATAAAAATCATAAAAGATGACAATATAAGATACAGCAGATTCGAGATGAAGGAAAAGCTCGATTATTATCACACCTTCGGCATCCTCCTAAGGAATAACCACACCTCAGAGCCGGTTGTTATCTCGGCGCTTGAAGATAAGAAGAATATGCGCCGCCGTATTTTATACAGTGCGCCGATGCTTCAGTACAGGGACTCAGTGACAAAGAATTATCTCGTGGCAAAACATCCATCTTCGGTCTACAAGGAAGATCTCTACTGGAAACCGGATATTATCATTATCAAGGTGAAAAAGATAGATTACACCAAGGGCAGAATAATATTAGAGTTTGAGAGAGTTCTTTCCGAAGGAGATATTTATTTATATAAAGGCAGGGAACGTGAAGAGTATCAGAAGACAGGGAAGAAATTTATCTGGGAACTCAAGAAAGGCTACAACAAGCTTTATGTTGTAAATAAACCATATGATTTTGACGTGAGGGAATTCATACAGAGCTATATAGAAGTGGAGTATAACCCGTAAGAAGGAGAAAATAATTGCAGACAGGTGAGGGAAAACAGGTAACCCTGAAGAGAGGCAACAGGTTAAAATTAAATATTGAATCCCTTATTTTCGGAGGGGACGGCCTTGCCAGGTACAAGGGTATGGTTATCTTCGTGCCTTTTACAGCACCGGGTGATGAAATAGTGGCGGAGATAGATGATGTAAAGAAGAATTTTGCCAGGGCAAATATTGTTGAGATTATTAATCCGTCTGATTGCAGGATAAAACCGATCTGCCCCTACTTTTTTGATGCATCTAAAGGGCCTGAACAATTCTACTGCGGCGGTTGCGTGCTGCAGCATATAGATTACGAGACTCAGCTCTCACAGAAGACAGAGCTTGTCTGGGAGGCAGCAACATATATAGGCAAATTAAAGGATATTGTTGTTCATGATACTATAGCATCTAAGAACGAGTTCAGCTACCGTAACAAAATACAGGAAAAGGTGGGCTCAAGGTTTAAAGAGGGCGAGAAGGAAGTCATATGCGGTTTTTACGCCCCCGAGTCTCATAAACTGCTTGATGTAACAAACTGCTACCTGCAGCCCACGATAGCAAACGAAATCATCTCATCACTTAAGATTCTGTTTAACCAGTATGAATTACCTGTCTATGATGAGGAGTTTCACAGGGGGCTCCTGAGGCATATTATCGTGAGGCAGAGCTTCGTAACGCGCGAGGTCATGGTTATAATAGTAACACGCGACAAAGACCTGCCGAACGCTCCTGAAATAATAGAAAAACTTACCACTGATTTTCCACAGATAAAAAGTATTGTGCAGAATATAAACAAAAAAAGGACGAACAAGATATTAGGTGATCAGTTAAAAATCCTTTTTGGCAAAGAAACGATACAGGAGAAAATAGGCCATCTGGATTTTAGGATCTCGCCAACATCATTCTTCCAGGTCAACACGCAGCAGGCGGAGGTGCTTTACAGGATAATAGAGAATTTCCTTCTGTCGCGCTCCACGACTCCCTCAAATATTATAATTGATGTTTTCTCAGGGACAGGTTCTATTTCCCTGTGGGTATCGAGGTTTAGCGAGAAAGTATACGGTGTGGAAGTTAATGAAGCTGCGGTAAGAGATGCCATCAATAGCGCCGAGTTAAATAATATTACCAACTGCGAGTTTCGCCTGGGTGATGCGGGTCTGGTATTAAGAAGGATGCAGAAGCAGGGTATAAAGCCCGATGTAATTATAATCGACCCCCCGAGGAAAGGGTGTACGCGCAAGTTGCTTGATTCTGTTAAAGCCCTGGGTCCTGATGAGATTATCTATGTTTCATGCGAGGCGACTACTTTAGCAAGAGATCTTCATTACCTTGATAAGCTGAAATACAAGACGCTTGAGATACAACCTGTTGACATGTTCCCGCAGACAGCTCATATAGAATGCGTTGCGAGGTTAAAGAAGAAAAAAAGCAAATAATACAGGAGTAAAAATATGCAGTATCTTTTTCTTTTTCTTGTTATTCTGATCGTGCTGGTTCCCGCTGTAAGCGCTATCAGGCGCTTTAGGATGCTTGAGCCCAAGGATCTTGATTTTGATTTAAGGATGAAGGAGCTGGAGGAAATAGCAGAGAGGGAAAAAAAAGAGGAGGAACCTCCGGAAGAACTGCCGGAAGAAAAACAGGAAGAAGAAACGAAAGAAGAAACAGAAGAAATATAATAACCAATTGAAGATTTTTTAATAATAAAAAGGGGGAAGGGATAGCTCAACATATTAGAACTACCCCTCTTTTATTTTATTATTTATCCGCTTTATACGGTATTCTCCATGCTACGGAATTGTAATCGTCTTCATCCTCATTCTGCAGACATCCCGCATCAAGCACATCAACCGCTGCATGTCTGTATATCCTGGCATTAGAGCCGATAGTCCACGTATTGGTATATCTACCGTCGCCTGCTATCTCATCGCCGTGCGTACCGTCATCGAACATCTGCTCCCTCTTGTGATTCTGAAAGGGCTTGCCGTAATGTAAGAAGACAAAAACAGGCGGTGTCCAATCTTCGTTGGTGTTTTCAACCGTAGCGATAACCTTTACTTCCGTCCCTTTAAGGAATGTGGGAAGCGCTGTTGTTAAGTCCATTAAAGCAGATGGATCAGTAATGATATAAGTTACCTCGCCTTCTGAGTTTGTCCCTTGAGCCTCAACACTTGTGATAGAGACAGTTTGTTTGGACTGCTCTGTTAATTCAACATCTGCGCAGGAAATCTCCACCAGTTGCCAACGGCCATAGATCTTTTCAAAGTATGCTTTCTTGGTAACCGTATCATCAATCGGCTTTGAGCCTGGGTTTCTTATCCCGTCATCAGTCCTGTCAACGTAGAGCTTGCCTTCAACATACTTAGTTATAGTAACATGAGCAGTATGACCTGAGATGTTGATAGATATGTCTCTATCAGCTGTTCCTATCCTTCGTCTTCCCCAACCCACCGGTAATGTTGCTTCCTGCTCACCTGCTAACTGTTTTGCGTAAGAAGGAACACTTGATTGAGTAGGACTGTAATCCACATCCTCATCCTCGGTAGGATCAACAGAGAAAAGGTCAGGGTTATCATCAATTAACTCCTGTATCTGGCTTTTCTCCGAAACAGATGATGTAACGGAACTCCTGCTGCTTTTGCTGCAGCTTGTTAAAATCCCTGCAGCAAGAAAAATCACGATTAATGATGAAATCTTAGCAATTTTTCTTTTTGTCATTTTCTTTCACCTCCTCTTGATTTTTGGTTTATACACACTTAGACGCACTTACTTAAAAAAGGTTTACCCCAGCAGAAAATATTTTACAAAAAAAGACTTGACACGATTTTGATATAGTGATATTCTTATAATGGAAATGGGAATCATTTTCATTAAGGTGAAAGGGATTTTACTTGACTGAGGAGTTTGAAAATGCAGAAAATAGATGAAAAAGAGAAAATAGAACAAGAAAAGCGCCTCAAAGAGAGAATGTTTAAGATAAAGCACAAATTCGTTGTGATAAGCGGAAAAGGTGGGGTAGGCAAAACCACAGTGGCGGTTAATTTGGCATATGGATTGGCCACCAAAGGAAATACCGTGGGTATTTTAGATGTTGATATTCACGGTCCAAATATTGCCAAGATGTTAGGGATTGAAGCAAGAAAGCTTACCACTTCTGAATTAGGTATCGAGCCAGTCGAGGTTTTACCTGGTTTAAAAGCAGTAAGCCTGGCTCTTTTGTTAGAAAACAGAGATCAGCCAGTGATTTGGCGTGGACCTCTAAAGATGATAACTATAAAGCAATTTTTAGCCGATGTTAACTGGGGCGAGCTTGATTACTTAATCATTGACTCTCCTCCTGGAACGGGTGATGAACCACTAAGCGTATGCCAGCTTATTACTAATATAGACGGAGCGATTATTGTTACTACTCCTCAGGATGTAGCAATTTTAGATTCAAGAAAATGCATTATGTTTGCAAAAGAACTAAAGGTTCCTGTCATAGGGGTAATCGAAAATATGAGTGGATTTATCTGTCCTTACTGTAAAAAAGAGATAGATTTATTTGGAATGGGTGGTGGCGAAGAATCTGCTCATGATTTAAAAGTGCCATTCCTGGGAAGGATTCCAGTTGAACCTGATATAGTAAAGTCAGGAGATTCTGGCAAACCGTTTCTTTCCATCAAGAAAGATATCCCAGCAGTAGCAATTATGGATAATATAGTAAATAAAATTACAGAGTTTTTAAAGAGTTAAATATGCTGACTTGTGAACCCCGTTAGAAATTGTATCTCCGATGGTTGTTATATATTTCTAACGGATTATATTTATAAGAATGGTAAAACAGACTCGGTGGAGATAGAAATGGAAGACGATGTTAAAAAGTGGATAGAACAGGATGGTGAGAAACTCTTAAAAGAGATTGGTGTTAAAAAAGGCTATGTCCTGTTGGATTTTGGCTCAGGCGAGGGTCATTACACAATCCCTGCCTCAAAGGTAGTAGGTGAAAACGGTAAAGTATATGCTCTGGATAAAGATAGAGCTGCCTTAAATAAGTTGGAAGAAATCATAAAGAAGAGTAAAATAAAAAATATTGAATTAATAAGAGAAGATTCAAATATTCCTTTAAAAAATAATTCTTTAAATGCAGCTTTATGTTATGATGTTATCCATTACCAGAACAGCAAGAAAAGAGTCGCAATTTATAATGAAATTTGCAGGGTTTTGAAAAAAGATGGCCTTTTTTCTGTTTATCCAAAACATTATAAAGAAGACTCCCCTTCAAATCAATTAGCTGACACGGACTTAGAAGATATCATAAAAGAAATAGAGAAATCGGGTTTTATGCTCGGAGATAAAATCACGAAAACCCTTTTACACGATGAATATTACAATGAAGGTTATATATTAAATTTCAGGAGGTGCTGAAATGCCTTGGGTTGATGTAGAGAGATGTACTGGTTGTAGAATCTGTGTAGAGAAATGTCCTGTAAGCGCAATTGTAATGGAGGATGAAAAAGCAGAAATAAATATGGATAAATGCATTCATTGTGGTACCTGCCACAGTGTATGTCCACAGGAAGCAGTAAGGCATGATGGTGAAAAAACGCCAGAGGATATAAAGGCTAATGTAGAAATGACAAAGGAATTTATGGAGCTTTGTGCAAAGCATCTCGGTGATGCTAAAGAAAAGGATAAATGTCTCGAGAGAATGAAAAAGTATTTTAACAGACAAAGACTTGTTGCAGAGAAGACATTACAAGAGCTTGAGAAAATAAAAAATGCATAATCTTTATTTGGAGAATTTTAACAGAACGTAATTGGGAGGAAAAGAAACTAATGATTGAATGGATAAAAGGCCATAAACATTTTAAGCAAGTGCAAGAAAAACATAAGGAGTTTTTGCTTTTCTTGTTTTATGCAGATTTTTCTTCTACCTCAAAACGTGCTCTGGCTGAACTTGAACAATTCAGCAAAGAAAATAAAGAAATGCCTGTTTGTATTATTGATGTGGAGAAAATAAAGGGGGTACATAAACAATTCGGGGTTGAAAATGTTCCCACAGTTGTAGCGGTTAAGAAAAAGAAAGTGTTTTGGCGGGTTGAAGGTGTTGAAAGTGCTCAGTTTTATAGTCGTGTTTTTTCTGGAGTATATGCTTCTCACTATAAGATAGGTGAAAAGAGAGTTTCTCATCGGGTGACTGTATATAGCGGACCGGGTTGTCCTGCATGTGGGGCTGCGAAAGCTTATTTAAGGCGACAGGGTATTAATTTTAGGGTAGTAGATATAGCTCGTGACCAGCATGCAGCCGAAAGGTTAGTCCGACGTAGCGGCCAGATGGCTGTGCCCCAGATTGATATTGACGGGCATTTAATAGTAGGTTTTGACCAGGCAAAGATTGACAAATTTCTTTCAAATTAGATGAGGAGGTAAAAGTATGAAGTTAAAACCAATCAATGGACGCATTGTAGTGAAAGCTTTTGAGGCTAAAGAGAGGACATCCAGTGGCATATATCTGCCTGATACTGCAAAAGAAAAACTTCATCAAGGCGAGGTCATTGCGGTAGCAAAAGATGCAACTGATGAA
>DAOVJB010000068.1 GCA_030673425.1 Elusimicrobiota bacterium
CGATTGTAACGGCTCGGTTAAGGTGGAAATAGGCTTCAGGGCAGTTCTTAAGACAATATTCTCGCCGTTACTCATTCCGCCCTCAATCCCGCCTGCATTATTGGTCTTGTGGTAGAACTTGTTCCCTTTATTAGCCGATGAACCTCTCTGGTAGTATATTCTGTCGTGTACCATAGAACCGAATCTCCTTGCAGCCTCAAACCCTAACCCGACTTCTACACCCTTAACGGACTGAATGCTCATTAAGGATTGCGCCAGCCTGCCGTCAAGTTTTAACAACCAATCAATATGATTCCCTAATCCCACAGGAACATTAGCTACAACTATCTCAAAGATACCGCCTAAGGTATCTCCTTTCTTCCTGGCTTCATCAATCAGCTTAGTCATTTTTTTGGTTGAATCCTTACACAAACACCTGACACTAGATGCCTCAATAAGCTTTACACTTGCCGGAGAAGGAAGAAAATCACCAGAATCCTTAACAGTACCTATCTGAATTGTCCTGCTGTAAATTTTTATCTTAAATTCACCCAACAGTTTCTTACACACAGCACCCACAGCCACCCTGGCCGCTGTCTCCCTGGCACTTGCACGCTCTAAGACATCCCTGATATCGTCAAATCCATACTTTAGTGCTCCTGCTAAATCAGCATGCCCCGGGCGCAATTGAGTAACAGACTCCCCGACAGATTTCCGTGCCTGAGCTACGGCCATAAGTTTCTTCCAGTTCTGCCAGTCTCTGTTTTTTATCACCATCGTGATGGGACTTCCTAATGTTTTTCCCAATCTTACTCCTGAGGTAATCTCAACTTTATCCTGTTCTATCTGCATGCGTTTACCTCTGCCGTATCCACTCTGACGGCGTGCTAATTCTTTATCAATATCTTTCTCGCTCAAACCAAGCTTTGCCGGTATCCCCTCTAAAATAGCAGTAAGACACTTACCATGAGATTCTCCTCCTGTTAAGAAGCGTAACATTTTGCCTCCTTTTAATATCAACAGAAAATATTATCCTTCATTTTACTTAAATTTACTTAAAATTGCTTTACGCATACTATCTATTGGCGCTTTTTTCCCTGTCCATAGCTCAAAAGAAATAGCACCCTGATACAACAGCATACCTAAACCGCCTAAATTCTTAGCTCCGATTCTCTTAGCTTGCTTAAGTAATTCCGTAGTCCTGTTATATACCACATCATATACGAATATATTTTTCCTTAGTAACTTAGGATTTATTACGCAAGGATCTCCTTTATGCATTCCAACAGGCGTTGCATTGATTAAAATATCAATCTCTTTAATCTCATCTGATATTCTTTTCTCATCAAACGGTGCCCTATAACAACAACAGTCAGGTATATTAGTTACAATATGGCGTACTAATTTCCCTGCTTTTGTTGCAATCTTATCAGTAATCACTATTCTGTCTATGCCTCTTTGTGCTAACTTTACAGCGATCGCCTTCCCAACCCCACCTGCTCCGATTAATAAAATCTTTTTGCCTTCCAAGCTTATCTTCCCGTCCTTCAGCAAAGAAGTAATGAACCCCTCACCATCAGTGTTATGTCCTATCAACGTACCGTTAACATTACAGATGGTATTAACAGCGCCTATAAGCTGCACGTCTCCTGAAACCTTATCAAGGTACTTTATCACCTTCTCCTTATGGGGGATTGTCACATTAAACCCTTTTATATTCACCACCCTCAAGACTCCAACTGCTTCCTTTAATTCGGAAGGCTTAACAGCAAAAGCAAGATAAACATAATCGAGCTTTAACTTACCAAATGCAACATTATGCATTAACGGAGAAAGCGTATGTTCTATGGGCCATCCGAATATCCCGGTAATCTTTGTCTTTCCTGATATTATCACCAAAAAACTCCTTTATTATATACCGCTAACCATTATATCTTTAATCCTGATAGTAGGAGAACCTATACCTCCGTAGAATTTCAGGTCATCCCCTATCCCGTCTATAGAATTTAGGAGACCAATTATATTGCCGGCAATAGTAACTCCCTGTACAGGACGTGTAAACTCACCGTCTCTTATCCATAAACCCGAAGCCCCTACCGAGAAATCACCGGAAATGGGGTCAGCCATATGCATACCCATTACTTCAAGAATATAAAAGCCTTCCTTTGTCTTTTTAATTAAATCTTCTTTTTTTATTTTCCCTTTTTCTATAAAAAAATTAGTCGTTCCTACTGTAGGGCTACCCTTAAAAGATCCGCGTGTTGCATTACCTGTAGATGAAACTTTATCTTTTCCCGCGGTATAGGTATCATACAGGTACGCTTGTAATATCCCATCCTTAACAAGAACCGTTTGCTGAGTAGGAACACCTTCATCATCAAAACCAGATGTGGCGATTCCTCCGTATAAAGTTCCGTCGTCCTGTATATTGACTAAAGAGGAAGCTATCTTTTTATTTACCTTATCCTTAAAAAGTGATTTTCCTCTTTGAACAGAATCTGCACATAGTCCACCGGCTATAAGACTTAAGAACTCACAACCTACTAAAGGGTCAAAAATTATATCTGTCTTTTTTGTCTTTACCGGCTGTGCCCCCAGCATACTTACAGCCCGCCAGCTGGCTAAAGTTCCCACTTGTTCTGCTTCTAAGTCTTTATAAAATCTTTTGGTGGAGAATTCCCCTCCAATTTGAGTCTGGCCGTTTCCTTCCGCTAAAGCCACTAAACTCACCGAACAACCTGTCCCTTTATATGATGCGTCTATACCCAAAGAATTAATTACCGTTGTTCTAAATTCAGTATCGCTATAAAAAGCCTGGGGAATATTCTTGACTCTTTTATCATAAGAAAGAGCTTTCTCCTCCATCAAAGTTATTTTCTTTATCTTATCATCCAAAGATATCTTTTTCAGCTCAGGGTCATATATACCGATATCATCTGATGGAAGATTATTCTTTTTATCAAACTCAGGTAACCTGTTATATCCATCCTTGCTTGTATGCTCAACATTTGCCTGAGCCATATCTATCATCCTATCAAGCTCGGCACCATCAAAGCTGGAGGTATAGGCACTGCCCCATCTGCCTTCAGAGAGAATCCTCAAGCCCACACCCTGGTTATCCGATATTTTACAATCTTCAACCTTCTTATTACTTATTACGATGCTCGTGGTTTTACTTTCTATTATAAAAACTTCTGCCTGAATATTCTTATTCTCGGCAATTTTTTTTATAATTTTATGACCCAGGTCTTTAGTTTCCAAATTCTTTTCTCCCTCATTCCCTTTATATAGCTGTAACTCCCATGTAAAGGGCGATTAAAGCCAGGACAAAGAAAAGTACTCCTGTTTTTCCCCGATGACTTAGTACCCATACATCATTAAAGATATATCTCCTGGCCAAATCATTGATTTTCATGATAGTATCCGGCTTGTAAAGAAATCCCATGCTTATAAGCAGCAGGATTATACCTATTATAATTTTTGCGGCTTTCATAAAAACCTCCAGACAAATTTGTATCTTGTATCTCCCGCCATAGGCGGACAGGCGTGAATCGTGTCTCGTTTCGGGTCACGGGTCACGGAAAAATTTTCCCTTGCTATGTATTTCCTTACAACTTATACCCGTCTTTCAATGCCTTTATATTAATATCGACCAGATTTTTTTTCTTCTCACCTAAAAGAGTTTCAAGACTCTTACACAAAGTCTCAAGTTTTAATATCTTCACCTCTTTTATATACGACCCTAAAGCAACCATATTAGCTACTCTTTTATCTCCCAACCCCTCAGCAATCTTCGTAGCCTGAACCTCAACCTTTTTTATATCATCCCGCCCTGATTCACCTGTTACCAGGGAAGAATTAACGATTAGAAGCCCTTTTTCTTTTATTCTCCTGGTAAATTTATCTGCTGAAGGCTGGTTCAAAGCAATAATACCATCTGGCCTGGCAACAACAGGCGAACCAATATCTTCATCTGACATAATTATCATACAGTTAGCAGTACCTCCCCGCATTTCTGCCCCGTAGGAAGGAAAAAAAGTCACGCTTTTATTCTCCTGCATTGCCGCATGAGCAAGAACTGTTCCCATGAACATAATCCCCTGCCCGCCGAAACCGGCTATAATGACTTCTTCCTGCATACTGTCTCCTGTCTCCTTTAACTTTTATCTTTTACTACTCCTAACGGAAAGTATGGTATCATGTTCTTCTCTATGTATTCAATCGCTTCTTGAGGATTTAGTCCCCAGTCAGTAGGACATGAAGATAATACTTCAACTAACGAGAACCCTTTTTTATCCAACTGCACCTGGAATGCTTTCTTAATCGCTCTTTTTGCCTTTATTATATTCTTAGCATCAGTAACCGCCACCCGTTCTAAATAGGTAACACCTCCCAAACTGGAAAGCAGTTCACATACTCTAATCGGATAACCCGCGATCTTTTCATCCCTGCCAAAAGGAGTAGTGGTTGTTTTCTGCCCGATTAAAGTAGTAGGTGCCATCTGCCCGCCTGTCATCCCGTAAACACAGTTATTGACAAAAATAACTGTGATATTTTCTCCCCTGTTAGCAGCATGAATTGTTTCTGCTGTACCTATAGCAATTAAATCACCGTCACCCTGATAAGTAAAAACAACCCTATCGGGCAACACCCTTTTAATACCTGTAGCTACAGCAGGAGGACGTCCATGAGCAGCTTCTGTAACATCAAAATTCCAGTAGTCATAAGCAAACACGGCACACCCGACAGGAGCTATACCGATAGTTTTTTCTCTTATTCCTAACTCATCAATTGTTTCTGCAACAAGGCGATGAATAACCCCGTGCCCGCAACCGGGACAATAGGACATCACCGTATCTTTTAATGCTTCTGTCTTAAATAATATTTTTTTCATAATATTCTACTTATTTCATTAACTATTTCTTCCTGGGAGCTTAATCCCCCTCCAGGTCTTCCATAAAAATGAACATCAGCTTTACTGTTAATGATTAATTTTACATCCTCTACCATCTGCCCCAGATTCATTTCTACGACAAGAAATTTCTTAACGTGTTCTGTTGCTTTTAATATTTCCTCTTCCGGGAAAGGAAAAAGAGTAATAGGTCTTATCAATCCCACCTTTATTCCCTCCTTACGCGCAAGCTGCATAGCAGATTTACAAACCCGGGCAGATATGCCAAAAGCAACCAATACAATCTCAGCATCATCTACATGCTGGGTTTCACACTTAATATCCTGTTTCATTTTTTTATATTTTTCATGAAGTTTCCAGTTATGTTCCTCTAACGCTCCCTCTTTCATATATAATGATTGAATACTTCTTGGCTCTCTTGTTTTACAACCGTCAAGAATCCAGTCCTTTGGAGGTAATTTATATTTTTTAACATCATGTTCCAGATCAACCGGTTCCATCATCTGGCCTAAAACACCATCAATAAGAATTACAACCGGGTTTCTGTATTTATCAGCTAAATCAAAAGCCTCCTGAACCAGGTCATACATCTCCTGCACAGAATCAGGAGCAAGAACCAAAGTACGGTAATCCCCGTGTCCACCCCCGCGGGTGGCCTGGAAATAGTCTCCCTGGGCACCTGATATATTACCTAATCCCGGACCGCCTCTCTGGACATTTAAAATAACACCGGGTAATTCACACCCTGCCATATATGATATACCCTCCTGCTTCAGACTGATACCAGGCGAAGAGGAAGAAGTCATAGCACGCGCACCTGTTAATGCCGCCCCGAAAACCATATTAATAGCCGCTATTTCACTCTCACTCTGTATGAAAACCCTGTCTAACTCTACCATTCTCTTCGACATATGGGCAGTTAGATCATTCTGAGGAGTAATAGGATACCCAAAATATGCTTTGCAATTAGCCTTAATAGCACCCTCACCAATAGCTATATTACCTTTCATTAATACTCTTTTTGCCATTATTTGAATACCTCAATAACAACATCAGGACATACCTGAAAACAGAAACCACATCCGGTACAATCTTCTCCAGAAGAAAAACTCGCCGGATGATACCCTTTTTTATTAAACTCATCCGACATAACAATCAAATTCTTAGGGCATGCTAATACACACAAACCACACCCCTTACACTTCTCTTTATCTATTGTAATCCTGGACATCCTTAACTCCAAGTTTTTATCCGATTATCCTTATTATTTTAATATATATTAACCCCTATTGTCAACGCATTTGTTATATATATATTATATATAAAACCAGAAGAGGACGCTTTTTACACGTCCTCTTTTATAATATGTTAGTTAATTCTACACGGACAGAGGCAAACTCTGTTCTTCTAAGAGGATTTTCGAACTTCCTCTTTTATCCGTTGTATATGCCCTCGTCCCAGCGCCTTGACCTCGCATCCTAACTTAAAATATTCTTTTATAACATCATCAGACAGAATACCGAAACAATCAATAACAGCAATAGGATTCCCTGCCCATTTAACAATATCCCTGGGACTAAGGTCCAGATATTGACTATGAGGGACTGCTAAAATCATTGCCTCAACACCTTTGAGTGCGTCGGGTAAATCTTTATTAATACGCAGGTTCATTAATCCGTCCTGGTTACGGAAAAACCGTGACCATGAATGTCCGGGTGCGGGATAGACATCCTGATTTTCAAATTCGTACCAATGTTCGACATAAGGGTCATGAGCACGCATCTCTGCTCCCATCTGGGTAAGTTTGCGCACAACCATTTCACTGCCGCTGTATCTGGTATCACCAACATCCTGACGGTAACTGGCACCGCACAGGAGAACATCAGCACCGGCTATATACCTTCCCATATTACGAAGAGCGTCACGTGTGAGTTCTGCAACATGTAAAGCCCTGGTATCATTGATATCGATTGCCGTAGGCGTTATCTTAAAAACATCGTCTCCATCTTCGAATCCCAGAACATGCC